>CAZNTI010000132.1:0-5941 GCA_964575885.1 uncultured Terricaulis sp. | reverse complement strand
GCACCCCGCTCGTTGTCGTCGCGGGCAAGGAATATGGCACCGGCTCGTCGCGCGACTGGGCGGCAAAGGGCACCAACCTGCTCGGCGTGCGCGCGGTGATCACCGAGAGCTTCGAGCGAATCCACCGCTCCAACCTGATCGGGATGGGTGTTTTGCCGCTGCAATTCCTTGACGGCGTCAGCTGGCAAAGCCTCGGGCTCACCGGCGCCGAAACCGTCGCCATCGGCGGCGTCGCGACGCTGACGCCGCGTCAGACCGTCAACATCCAAATCGTCGGCGCCGACGGAAGCGTGACCTACCTCGACGTTCTGTGCAGGATCGACACCGAGAACGAGGTCGAATACTTCCGTAACGGCGGTATTCTTCACTATGTTTTGCGCGGATTGGCCAAGTCAGGTTGAAAGCTTTCGCGGATCGTAACGTCGGTGTGATTCGAACCCTGACGCGGGCTTCGTCATCTTGCCGGACGATGATAGCGCGCACGCTCGCCATGCTGCTGATTGGGTTTGGCGCCGCCGGCCCGGCGTTCGCGCAAACCGACGGCGAGCGGACGACGGCGGTGGTGGAGCTTTACACCAGCCAGGGCTGTTCGCAGTGTCCCCGCGCCAACCGGCTGCTGGGCGCATTCGCCCGCCAGGACAACGTTCTGGCCCTGACCTTCCCCGTCGGCATCTGGGACTACCTCGGATGGCACGACACCTTCGCTCGGCCCGAGTTCAGCGAGCGCCAGCGCCTCTATGCGCGCTCGATCCGGAGGGGAAGCAGGTTCACGCCCCAGCTCGTCATCAACGGCGCACACCAGGTCAGCGCCGCCGATTGGGATGAGGCGCATGCGGTGTTCGACCGCGTGCGCACAGCGGGGTGGCCGCAACGCGCGCCCGACGTCTCGATCGCGCGGCTGCGCAACAACCGCGTGCGGGTCACGCTGAGCGCGCGCGAGCAAGCGCAAAGCGCCGAGGTGTGGCTCTTGGCCTACGATCCCGGACCGATCACCGTGGTGATCACCGGAGGGGTCAACATCAACCGCACGGTTGCGCACTACAACCTGGTGAAGTGGATCGAACGGCTGGACACATGGACCGGGGACGCCGTTTGGTACGAACGCGCCCGCTGTCAGCCGGAGTGCGCGGTGCTTGTGCAAGAGCCGGACGGCGGACCGATCATCGCCGCCGCCTACACCTATCGTGATCGCTACTGAGCGGATCCGAGCAGGCTGCTCAGGGGCGGCGCCAGCGCCGAAGCGTCTTCGGCGCTGAGCGCAAACGCCCATGCCGCAGCGCGATCGTTGATGGCAAGCGCCGCAGCGTCCTGTTCGGGCGCGCCTGCGCGGGCGACGAGCTTCAGCCACACCCGCCCGTCGCTTTCGACCAATTCACCGTCAATCGCCAGACCCTCGAAGGTTTGCGCGACGACGCGCCCGCGCGGCGCGCCCTGTACGGCTGGGGCCGGCTGCACGTCGATGGGCGCGAGCTGGGTAAGCCGCTCGGCGGTCGCCGTCAGATCGGTTTGCGCGGCTAACGCCGGCGCAGCGACCCGCCAGGCAGCCTGCGGCGTCTCGCGCGCCAGCACGTAGCCTCGCCCTTCGAGCGGCGACACCTCGATCCGCGCCAACGCTTCGGGCGCGAGAGCCAGCGGTCGCAGATCGAGCCAGATCGCGACATCGCGCAACGGCGGCAATTCGCCCGCCACAGCCCAGGTCTGGTCGTCATCGGGACGCCGCACGTACAGACCCGCGGGCTCGACGCCAAGAATGAGATTGGCCAGCAAAGCGCCGCGCGCATCTTCGATCTGCACCAGAACACCGCGCCCTCCCTGACGCGGATCCTCCACGCCCAGCCGCTCGTGCTTGGCCGCGTCGCTGGTCATCCGGCGCGTGTAGCGCAATTGCGCCAGCCCTTCGAACAGGCGCTCCATGCGCGCGCTGGGCACCACGTAGTCGCCACGATCGCGCATCGTCCAGACGCGCGCATCGCCGCGCTCCACACGTTCGATGCGATAGCTCGCTTCGGTGCTGGTGACGATCACGCGCTCGGCGCCGGCGAGCGTTTGCGCCAGCCCGGGCACAACCGGCCCTGAGGCGAGATCGGGTCGCGCAGCCCTGGTTTCGATCGCCACCGTGACAGCAGCGATAGCGGCGAGGGCGCCAGCGACCAGCATCAGTGAGAGCGCCCGTCCCTTGCGCCGCTCGGCCGTTTCCGTGCTCATCGCCGCGCCCCTCCGCGCCGTTGGCTGCGCCAGAACAAGAACAAGCCGCCCAACGCCACCGCCAGCGGCGCCATCCAGACATTGATGAACGCCACCAGCGCCTGCAGCCGGTCGATGTCGCCGCGCAGATTGCGCTCAACACCGCGCAATTCGCCGCGCACCTCGATGACCCGGCGGCGAAAGCGTTCGATGGCGGCGTTCTCGTCTTCGGTGAGTTCGGCGTTCGCGTTGCCGCTCAAGAAGCCCGACCCCTGGCCACGCGCCTGCAACTCGGCGAGTTGCGCCTCGGTTTGCTCCAGATCGGCCTGCAATTGTTGTTGGCGATTGCGAATGTTGGCGATCGCCTCGCGCTCCATATCTTCAACCACGTCGAGCCGGCGCGGCGTCGGCGCGCGCGAACGCAGCGACACCAGCGCATCGGAGCCGCCGAGCACGTCGATCGCATTCAACGCGAAAGACCCGTTGTCGGCCGCCGCCGTGTTGTTGCGCGGATCGACGTAGAAATCATCGGCAAGGAAATCGGTGTCGGCGACGATCACCAGTTCGGCCGGGGTAGCCGAACGCGTCAGCGGCTCGGCGACCTCGGGGGCGGGCGGCGCAGGCTCTCCCTCGACCGGCGGGGGCGCGGGCGGACGCCCGTCCGGGAACGCGGTCTCGAGGCTGCCGGAGAGGCGCAGCGCTATGGTCTCGCGGCGGCCCGCGCTCTGCCACGTCGCAAAGATATCGTAGGGCGAGGGTGCGGCCATCGCCTGAGACGCCGGCATGCGCGCAGTTTCGCCGCTGGTGCGCACCAACGCGTGCGTCGTGACGCCGTCGCGCGCGCTGGCTGAAAGCCCGCCCGCCAGGCCAAAATTGATGCCGCGATTGAGCCAGGCGGTCATCAGGTCGTCGCGATCCAAGCCCTCGTCGGCGGGGACCACGAAGAACAGCGGCTGCGGGGCCTGGGTCTGCTGACCGTCGGGGCCCTCGACCGGCACTGGCAGCGCCCCCTCGCGGTCCATCACTACGGCCGCCGTCATGGTGACGCCCCAACGCTCAAACAGCGGCGCCAGCGCCTGCGATGAAGACGGCGACGCCTGCGGCGTCGGCGCGAACGGATTGCCGCCGCCGCCCTGCAACGCCATCAGCGAAGCGGGATCGAGGGCGATGAAGGCGCGTCCCTTGCGCAGGATGAACTGGTCGATGGCGTACAGCTGACCGAGATTGAGGTCGCCTGGATGGATGATCGCCAGCACGTCGACATCCGGGATCTGCTGAAAGTCGCCGGCCAGCACCTCGACCTCAAGCAGGCGCCCGAGTTCATCGGCGAACACCCGCGCCGGGCTGGCGAATTGCGGGATCGCGGCCAGCTGTGGGTCGAGCGGCAACGACGTGATCAGCGCCACTCTGGTCGGTTCCGGGTTCTCCAACTCGAAGATCAGCCGAGTGATCTCGTATTCGAGGAACGGCTCGCGCTGCGGATCGAAGAAAGGGATGCCGCGCCGATCGTCGATGGCGTTGGCCCCGGTCAGTCCAAGATAGATGGGATCAGCGCCCTCGAATGGACGAAACGCCTGCAGGCCCTGCTCGACGGCGGCGTCTTCCTCCTCAGACACCGGCTCGACATCGACCTCCACGAAGCGGATGCGACCGCGCGAGCGCGACTGGAAGCTCTGCAGCATTTCGCGCACGCGCGCGGCGTAAGCCTGAAGGTCAGGCCGCAACGCAGCGGCGTCGCGCGAATAATAGAGCGTGAGTTCAACCGGCTCGCTCAGATCGTCGAGCGTGCGGCGGGTGCCCTCGCTCAGCGTGTAGAGGCGATCCTCGGTCAGATCCAGGCGCCACGACCGCAGCCAGGAATTGGCGATGAGATTGGAGGCCGCGAACATGATCGCGAACGCAAGTGCTGCAAGCAGGGCGAAACGGCGTGCGCTCATAAGCTAGCCTCCCCGGCGCGCGTCGACCGCGAGCGCGGTGAAGGCCAGGCACAACGCGATCAGGCTGGCGAAATAAAACACCGACCTGAACTCGACGACGCCGCGCTGGGCGGCGTCGAAATGGTGCAGAATCGAAAACCGTGCAAGCGCCTCGGCGACGCCGCCGCCGATGAAACCCGTGAAGAAGTCGAGCACCAGCGGCAGACCCAGAGCGGTGAGCAGGAACGCCGCAAGCACCGCGAGCACGAACGCCACGATCTGTGCGGAACTCAGCGCCGACATGGCCGATCCGATGGAGATGTAGGCGCCCGCCATCAACAGGCTCGCAAGGTAGGCGGTAAAAATTGCCGCATTGTCGGGCGAGCCGAGCACATTGACCGTCACCCACAGCGGCAGCGTCAGCACGAGCGCGCCGGCAGCGATGGTCCATGCCGCGAGAAATTTGCCGACCACCAGCGCCCAGGTTGGCGCCGGCAGCGTCAGCAGGAGTTCGATCGCCCCGGATCGCGCTTCCTCCGACCACAGCCGCATCGCGATCGCCGGCAGGAACACCATGAAAATCCAGGGATGGAACGCGAAGAAGGAGGTGAGGTCGGCGCGGCGCTGGTCGAAGAAGCCGCCCACTTGGAAGGTGAACAGGCCAATCGCGAACAGGAACACGGCCACGAACACATAGGCGGTCGGCGTGGTCAGATAGGACAGCAATTCCCGCCGATAGATGGCCAGCATGCTGGCCAGGCCCTGCTGCTTTTTCACGCGCGGTCCTCCCCGCGGGTGAGCGCGGCAAAAGCCTGCTCGAGGTCGCCGTATTCGGCGCGCAGCTGCGCCGGGGTCTTGTCGGCGACAATGCGCCCCTGGTCGATGACGATGGCCCGCGTGCACACCGCATCGACCTCCTCCAACGAATGCGTAGAGATGATGAGGCCCCGATCCTCGCCCAGCCGACGGATCAGATCGCGCACGGCGTGGCGCTGGTTGGGGTCGAGCCCATCGGTGGGCTCGTCCAGGATCAGCAGCATCGGATCGTGCAGCAAGGCCGCGGCCAGCCCGACGCGGCGACGATAGCCCTTGGAGAGCGTCTCAATCGGTCTGTCGATGGTGTCGCCCAGGCGGGCGTCCTGGGCCGCGCGGCGGACTGCGTGCCGCGCCGCCTCCCGCGCCATGCCCCGGGTTTCGGCGACGAAGCGCAGAAAGCTCCAGGGCGTCATTTCACCATAGAGCGGCGCCCCTTCCGGCAGATAGCCAACCCGCTCCTGGGCCCGCCGGCGCTCGCGCGCGACATCGATATTGAAGATTTTGGCGACACCCTCGTCAGGCTCCAGGTAGCCCGCGATCACGCGCATGGTCGTGGTCTTGCCAGCGCCGTTGGGGCCCAGGAAACCCACGATCTCGCCCACGTCCAAGGTGAAGCCGATGCCATCGACCGCGACGCGCTTGCCGAAACGCTTACGCAAGCCATCGACCTGCAAGAGCATGTGAACAACGATCCCCGCTGAAGCGAGCGCCGCTCATAAGGCCCTTTCCGGCAAAACGCCACCGCTAGTTATCCACAGCAAGGCCCGGCTTTTGGGAGAATCAGCGCGCGGCTGAGTCGGACGAAAATTGGCATTCGGTTAACGCCAAGAGCGCCCCTTCGCAGGCGCATGGCCGGCGGCTCTCGGGCCAAGTCTCAACGCTCAAATCCGCAGATCACGATCAGAAGCTCGCGATAAGTCATTGATTTAAAATGGGCGCGGCGCCGGGCAACAAAAAAGCCCGCGTTGCGCGGGCTTTGTTTTCGAGATGAGGTTGTGGCCGACCGAAGCGCGCACCCCGGGGGG
>CAZNTI010000131.1:0-5955 GCA_964575885.1 uncultured Terricaulis sp. | reverse complement strand
CGCACCGGATGGCGCCCTCGATCTCGATGCGCTGCGCGCGCGCGCCAGGGCGTGGCCCGGCATCGAAGGCCTCGATCTCGCCAAGGAGGTCACCACCGCGCAAAGCTACGTCACCAGCGAAGGGCGCTGGCGCTGGCCCAACGGCGTCACCGAAGTGACGTCGCCGCGTTTCACCGTCGTGGTTATGGATTACGGCGTGAAGCGCAACATTTTGCGGGCGTTGGGCGACATCGGCGCGCGCTGCGTCGTGTTGCCGGCCACCGCCACCGCCGAAGATGCGCTCGCACACAAGCCCGACGGCGTATTGCTGTCGAACGGCCCGGGCGATCCCGCCGCCACCGGCGTTTATGCAGCGCCCGAGATCAAGCGTCTGGTGGACAGCGGCGTGCCGGTGATGGGCGTGTGCCTGGGCCACCAGATGCTGGGCCTGGCGCTGGGGGCGCGCACCGTGAAGATGGGCCAAGGCCACCACGGCGCCAACCATCCTGTACAAGACAAGGCGAGCGGCAAAGTCGAAATCGTGTCGATGAACCACGGCTTCGCCATCGATGCCAGCACACTGCCCGCAGGCGTCAGCGAGACCCACGTCTCGCTGTTCGACGGCTCCAATTGCGGCATCGAGATCGCCGGCAAGCCGGTGTTTTCGGTACAATACCACCCAGAGGCCTCACCCGGCCCGCAGGACAGCCATTATTTGTTCGAGCGCTTCGCCGCGCTGATGGCGCAAAGGGCGTGAGCGCACCTGGAGAGCTGCTGATGACGGACCCTAAGCGGCATGCTAACTATTGGGCAAAATGGCGGGGGCAGCCGTGACCGACATCTTCATTTCCTATGCGCACGAAGACCAGCCGTTCGTTCGGCGCATGGTCACCTCGCTCGAGGCGGAGGGCTTCACGGTGTGGTGGGACCACACCATCCCGCCCGGCAAGAGCTGGGACAGCTTCATCGCCAAGGGCATCTCAGAGGCGCGCTGCTGCGTGGTGGTGTGGTCTTCCAACTCGGTCGACAGCGACTGGGTCAAGGAAGAGGCGACGATGGCCAAGGACGGCCACAAATTCATCCCGGTCCAGATCGACGGTTCGCTGCCGCCAGTGGGCTTCCGGCGCATCCAGTCCGCGAACCTTCAGAATTGGAACGGCGATCCCAACAACCCGCAGTTTCAGCTTCTGGTGCGCGAAGCGCGGGCGCTGCTGTCGGGCTCGGGGCCGCCGCGGGTCTCAGCCCCGGCGCCGATGTCGCGCGCGTATACGCCGCCGCCGGAACCCCCGCCCAAGTCGCCGCCCTGGGCGCTGATTGCGGCGGGCGCCGCGGCTGTCGGGGTCGCTGTCATCGCGCTCGTTATGCTGACCCGCCAGCCCGAGGCGTCCGTCGAACCGCCGGCCACCGAGATGGCCGCGGTCGGGGAGGCGGTCGAGGGGGCGGTCCCCCCTGCCGAAACAAGCCCTGCGGCGACGCCCCCAGCCGGCGTCGACCCCGCAGAACTGGAGCGCATGCGCCGCGAGCGCGATCAGGCGGTCGAAAACGCGCGCAGCCAACGCGAAGAGAATGAGCGGCTGCGGCGCGAGCGCGAAGCCGAGGAGCAGCGCCGTCAACAGCAGCAAACGGCCGCAAATACTCAGACCGCGCAGGCAGCGCCATCGGGCGGCGCGTTCAACATGTCCAATTCGGTGTGCGTCGGGCCGCGGTCGTGGGACGGCAACAGCGAGGGCACCTACATCTTCGACGCCGCCGGCACCATCACCAGCGCCGGCTGGTGGCGCCAGAACGGCGACCGCGTCACCGGCGACACCGGCTCGCTGGTGATCGATGGTCGCCTAGTCGGCTCGCGCCTCACCGGCAGCGCCACCTGGAGCGGCAGCGGCGGCTACGCCGGCACCTTCGATCTCAACTGCCGGCGGCGCTGAAACTCAGCTTTGCAGCACACGCGCCGGCGAAAACAGGCCGATCGGCGTGTCGGTTTCGCCGCGCACGGCGAGGTCTGCCAAGGCTTCGCCCAGCACCGAAGCGAACTTGAAGCCATGGCCTGAACACGCTGACGCCAGCACCAGGTTGGGCGTGCTTGGATGGACGCCGACGATGAAGTGATCCTGCGGCGCGCGGGTGTAGACGCACGTGTGGGTGCGCAGCAGCGGCCCCGCAGCGGCAGGAACGTAACGCGCAAGCAGGCCGCGCAGGCGCTCCGCCTCGGCAACGCTGGCGCCGGTGCGGGGCGCTTCTGCCGAGGCGATAGTCTCGCCTTCGGCATGCGACGCGGCCTTCACCCCGGCCCCGCCGATGTCCGGAAAACCGTAAATCAGATCTTCTTCGGCCTCGAGCAGGAACACCGGCATGGCGTTGGCGCCGACGAGCGCCGGCGCGACCGGCGCAAACCACATCAGCGGCTGCCGCGTGAGCCGCAGACTGGGCGCCAGATCGGGGACGAGCGCGCGCATCCACGGCCCAGCCGCCAGCACCGCGGCACCGGCTTCAACGCGCTCGCCGCTGTCGAGGCGCACATGCACGCCATCGCCGCGCGGTTCGACCGCCGCCACGCCCGCATGCTCGCGCACCTCCGCGCCGCACGCCGCCGCCATCGCAACGTAAAGTTTGATGATCTTCTCGGAATAAAGCACGCCGCCATCCGGCTGATGCACGCAGGTCCAGTCGGCGGGCAGGCAAAACGCCGGAAAGCGCCTATTGACCTCGGCGGCGCTCAACACCGTGTGCGGCAAGCCGTGCTCTACCGAAGACGCCAGCGAGCGCTCCGCCACGAACCCGCCCCGATGCGACGCCTCGACGATGCCCGTCACCGTGAGGATCGATTGTCCGCTCAGCGCTTCCAAGTCGCGCCAGCGCGCGTACGCGAGGCGCAGCAGCGGCACGTAAGCGGGATCCTCGAAATAGGCCAGGCGGATGACGCGGGTTTCGCCATAGGACGAACTCAACGGGTGCGCCGGCGTTCGTTGTTCAAGCCCGATTGCGCGCACCCCGCGCCGCGCCAGGGCATGAAGCGTCGCCGCGCCCATCGCGCCAAGCCCCACCACTGCGACATCGTAAACCGGCATGCCGTTCCAGGATACGCGCTCGGCGCGGTTCGCAAAACGCTGGCCCCAAAACGCCCGCCCACCTACAAGCGGGCATGAGCGAAAAGCCCGCAATCCTTGTGCATCCCCCACTCGGCCTTTTCGAGGGCCGGCTTGGAGGCCTCTACGACATCGTACACTGGCCTACCGCGCGCAGCGACGTGCGCGCCGCCGTGACCATCGGTTCGGTCGGGCTGTCCAACGCCATGATCGACGCGCTGGAGAACCTGGGCGTCATCGTTTGCTTCGGCGTCGGCGTCGATGGCCTCGACCTTGACCATTGCGCCCGGCGCGGCGTCGCCGTCACGCATGGCCGCGAGATCAACAACGAGGACGTCGCCGATGTGGCGATGGGTCTGCTGATCGCAGTGGCGCGCGCCTTTACCCAAGGCGAGCGTGTGCTGCGCGAGGGCAAGTGGACGCCGCCGCTGGCGGTGCCGCCGCAACGGCGCCTGCGCGGGATGAAGCTCGGCATCGTGGGCATGGGCGCCATCGGCCAGGCGATCGCGCACCGGGCTCTGGCCTTCGGCACGCAGATCCGCTGGAACGGGCCGCGCGCCAAACCCGAACTGGCTTACGGCTACGAACCAGATCTGCTCAAGCTCGCGGACTGGGCGGATGCGCTGATGGTGGCCGCGCGCGGCGACCAAAGCGGCCTCGTCAACGCTGCGGTGATCGAGGCGCTGGGGCCGCAAGGCATCGTGGTCAATATCTCGCGCGGCAGCGTCGTCGATGAAGACGCGCTGATCGCGGCGCTGAAATCAGGCAAGCTGGGCGGCGCGGGGCTTGATGTCTTTCAGGACGAGCCGACGCCGCCGGCGCGCTGGGCCGATGTGCCGAATACGACGCTGACGCCCCATCTCGGCGGCGGCACGCGCGAAGCGCTCTATGAGGGATCGCAAAACGTGCTCGAGAACCTGCGCCGCTTTTTTGCGGGCGAGCCGCTGCTCACGCCGCTCATTTAACGCTGCGTCCGCCGCGCCCGCAATTTGTAGCCCACGCGCGCGATCTCCTCGATCGCCGGCACCAGCTCCTGACCCAAATCGGTGAGGCGATATTCCACCGATGGCGGGCTGGTCGCCATCACCTGGCGCTCAATCACGCCCTTGGCCTCCAGCTCCTTGAGCCGCTGCGACAGCACTTTCGCCGAGATCGGCTTCATGTCGCTCTGCAACTCGCTGAAGCGGCGCGGCCCGCCATGCAAGTACCAGATGGCGTGCGGCGTCCACGCGCCGCCAAGCAAATCCATGCATGCGCCGATGGGACACAATTCCGTCTTAGCCGGCACCTTCGACTTGCGCATCGGCAACGGCATTACCTCGAACTCCGCTGCTTACCGGCGAGAAAGCCCATTCTCCGCTAACATATCGAAAGCTTCTTTCCAACAGTAAGTTCTGGCTCTAAATCCGCCGCATCGGAGGAGCGTCCATGGCGGCCGTTGGGAGGCTTGAGACACGGTTAGGGCTTGAACACCCGATCGTTCAGGGCCCGTTCGGCGGCGGATTGTCGTCGGTGAAGCTCGCCGCCATGGTTTCGAATCTGGGCGGGCTGGGCTCGTTCGGGGCGGTGAACCTGGCCGCTGACAAGATCGGCGCGCTTGTCGCTGAACTGCGCGCCGCGACCGACAAGCCCTTCAACGTCAATCTGTGGGTCGAAGATCACGATCCCGGCGGCCTCGAAATCAGCGATGACGATTACCAGCGCGCGCTCGACATCATGCGCCCCTATTTCGAAGAGCTGGGCGTGGCGCTGCCGCAAAAGCCGCAGCGCTTCCATCAGCCCTTCGCCGAACAGATGGAGGCGCTGCTTGAAGCGGCGCCGCCGGTGTTTTCATTCGTGTTCGGCATACCAGCGCCTGCCATCCTCGCCGCGTGCAAACGCCGCGGCATCGCCACCATCGGTACGGCGACAACGCTTGCCGAAGCCGAAGCGCTCGATAGAGCGGGGGTGGACGCGATCGTCGCCACCGGCATGGAGGCGGGCGGTCACCGCGTATCCTTTATCGGCCGCGCCGAGGATAATCTCACCGGCACATTCGCACTCACGCAGCTCGTGAGCCCCCGCGTGCGCGCGCCCGTCATCGCCGCCGGCGGCATCGCCGACGCCAGGGGCGTCGCGGCTGCTCGGCTGCTGGGCGCTGACGCGGTGCAGGTTGGAACGGCTTTCCTCGCATGCGCAGAATCCGGCGCGTCGTCAGCTCATCGCGAGGCGCTGTTCAGCCCCGCCGCGCGTGAGACGGCGCTGACCCGCGCTTTCACCGGCAGGCTGGCGCGCGGAATCGTCAACCGCTGGGTGCGGGAACTCGGCCCGCGCGCGCATGAACTGCCGGCGTTCCCGATACAGAGCTGGATCGCGGCGCACCTGAAGCCCGTCGCCAGCGAAGGCCAGCGCAGCGACATCATCTCGCTTTGGTCGGGCCAGATCGCGCCTAACCTCACCCACCGCTCGGCGCCCGCGCTTATGCGCGCGCTGATCGTGCAATGACCACCGAGGAGAAAGCACACATGAAGCTCTACTACGCACCCGGCGCCTGCTCGCTCGCGCCGCACATTATTTTGCGCGAAGCCGGCGCGGCCTTCGAACTGGAGAAGGTCGATATCCGCGCCAAGAGAACCGAGACCGGCGCCGACTTCAACGACATCAATCCGCGCGGTTACGTGCCGGTGCTGGAGCTGAGCGACGGCTATAAATTGGCTGAGGGCATCGTCATTCACCAGTACGTCGCCGACGCGGCGCCGAACGCAAAGCTGGCCCCAGCCCGCGGCACGCGCGAGCGGCTGCAGCTGGAAGAGCAGCTGGCATTCCTTTCAACCGAAGTGCACAAGGCCTTCTCGCCGCTGTTCAATCCGGCGACGCCGGCTGACTATCGGCCGGTGCTCATCGACAAAATCGG
>CAZNTI010000130.1:0-5999 GCA_964575885.1 uncultured Terricaulis sp. | reverse complement strand
GGTGATCGAGGAAAGTGGTGATGACGCCGCCGGCGATCACGCCGGTTTCGGGATCGCCCACCAATTCCGGGCGATAGGGGGCAACACCCCAGACGCGCCCGGCCTCGATACGGGTGATGGCAAGGCCCAGCGCCCGCGCCTGAGGCGTGAACTGGGTCATCGCCGCCACCCGCTCCAAACCGGTGTCGCCGCCGCCGTAACCGCTGGGTTTGTCGTTAGCCATCAAATGCTGCTATCGAACCGGAGAAATTGACGCAATGTCATTATTGTGGCGCAATGTTGCGGGGTTCTCATGTCGAAGCGGTGATGGGATGAACGAGGCAGCGGCGATCGAGCCGATTGGTAAGCGCGAGCGAACGAAGGTCGCCAACCGCCAAGCGATCCTGACTGCGGCGCGTCGGGTGTTTGCGCAATTGGGATATGACGCCGCAACCGTTCGCGACATCATCCGCGGCACTGAACTGGCGTCGGGCACGTTCTACAACTACTTCCGCTCCAAAGAAGAAGTGTTCGAGGCGCTTGCAGACGACGGCGCGCGCCGGTTCCGGCCTATCCTGCGCGCTGCGCGCGAACAGGCGCACGGCTTCGAGCAGTATCTGCGCGGCGCGTTCGCGGCGTATTTCGCCTTTCTGGTCGCGGAGAACAGCGTCGAGGGTCGCCCAATCGACGAACGGCGCCCGCACGTGCGCACTGACACCCCGGAGATGATGGCGGTCTACGAGGAGGTGCGCCAAGGTCTGGAAGAAGCGATCGCACGCGGCAGTGCGCCGCCGGTGGACGCCGATTATCTTGCTTGCGCCTGCATCGGCATCGCGCAAGAGGTGGGCGCCGCGATGCTCCGGCGGGCGCCGCCGGATGTTGCTGCGGCTGCGGACTTCGCGGCTGGGCTTATTCTTAAGGGTCTCGACGGCGCACCGCGCCAAGCTTGAAACGGAGTGCCTTTTGTCCTGGCTGCGCAGAGCTTTGGTGCATCTTGCTTTGTCGCGCTCGGACGCCGCGCTGATCAAGGCTTCCGGGGGAACCCCGCGCACCGTGCGCGGCATGACCCTTGACCCGCGCATGCAGTTTCTGGAGGCGCAGGCGCGCGCGCGCGCTGTGCCCTGGAGCACCCAGACGCCGGCAAAGCTCCGCGCCCAGACCGACGCCATGTGCGATATCTTCGGCGGCCCCAAGGTCGGGGGCGTGCGCACCGAACAGGTATTCATCACCGGGCGAAGCCATTCCGTGCCGGCGCGGCTTTATCTGCCCACCGTGCGGGACAATGCGGCGGCGATGCTGGTCTATTACCATTTCGGCGGCGGCGTCGTGGGGTCGCTCGCCTGTTGTGATCGTTTGTGTGCGCTGACGGCGAAGTATTCCAGCGCGCCGGTGATGTCGGTCGACTATCGCTTGGCGCCGGAGCACAAATTTCCAGCAGGCCTGGAGGACGCGATCGCTGCGTATCAATGGGCGGTCGAGAACGCTTCCCGTTTCGGGGCGGTGGTCGGCAAAGCCGGGGTGGGCGGCGATTCCATGGGCGGCAATTTCTCCGCCATCGTGGCGCAGCACTTTCGCGACACCAAGCCGCCTGTGGTGCAGTTGCTGATCTATCCCGGCGTCGATTTCGTCAGCGACACGCCTTCGATGCACGACTTCGCGGACGCGTTTCCGCTGACCGCAGAGACCATCGAATTTTTCATGCGCCATTATCTGCCTGAGGACAGCGATCCCGCCGACCCGCGGCTCTCGCCGGGACGCACCCAAGATCTGCGCGGCCTGTCGCCGGCGCTGGTGTATACGGCGGGCTTCGACATGCTGCTCGACCAGGGCGAGGCCTACGCCGACCGGCTGCAGGAAGCTGGCGTCAAGGTCACGCGGGCGCGGTTCGAGACGCTGCCGCACGGATTTGTCGCGCTCCCAGCCGCTACCCGCGCCGCCGAAGCCGCGATCCAGCGCATCGCGCGCGAAACCGCCGCCGCGCTCAAAGGCCACGCTTGAGGCCCGCGCCCGCCCGCATCGATCTCAGCGCTTGGGGGTGGGCGCTCTTCGAGTGGGGACGCAATCCCTACATTCTGCTCTGCATCATCTACGTGTTTGCGCCCTACGTGTCCTCGGTGGTGATCGGCGATCCGGTGCGCGGGCAGGAAATCATCTCGCGCTGGCACACGATCGGGGGCGTGCTGGTGGCGGTGACTGCGCCGTTCGTCGGCGCCGCCAGCGACCGGATGGGCCGACGCAAGCCGATGCTGGCGGCGTTCGTCGCCATCATGGCGGCGGCGACGTTCGCGCAATGGTGGGCGCTGCCGGATGACGCGGCGTTGCCGTTGTGGGGCGTCGGCGCCGCCATCATCGTGGCCGGCGTCATGTTTGCGTGGACCGAGGTGTTGCACAATTCGATGCTGACGAGCGCGTCGCATCCAGCGGTGCTGTCGCAGGTGTCCGGCCTTGGCCTGGCGCTGGGCGCGGCCGCCTCGGTGCTGTTGTTGCTCTTCGTGCTTTACGCCTTCGCACTGCCGGGCCAGGCGCCGTGGGGGTTTCTGCCCGACGCGCCGTTGTTGGGACTCGACGCCGCCGCGCACGAGCCCAGCCGCATCGTGGCGCCGCTTTCGGCGGTATGGCTGGTGGTCTTTTCACTGCCGCTGTTTTTGTTCGCCCGTGACCTCAACAGTACCGGGGAGCGGTTTTTTCCGGCGCTGCGCGACGGCTTCGGCAACGTCGCGCGCACGCTCGTGAAGCTCGATGCGCATCGCAACGTGGCGCTGTTTCTGGTCGCGCGCATGCTCTACGCCGACGGCAAGGCGGCGATCCTGATTTTCAGCGGCGTCTACGCCGCGGGGGTCATGGGCTGGGAGCTGATCGAGATGCTGGTGTTCGGCATTCTGCTGTCGATCTTTGCGATCTTCGGCGGCTTTGTCGCCGGTTTCCTCGATCACCTTGTCGGCCCCAAGCGCGCGGTGGCGATCGAAATCGGAGCGACCTTTCTGTGCCTGATGCTGCTTGTGTCACTTTCCCCCGAGCGCATGCTGTTCTTCGTTCCCGTCGTTGCCGACGCTGCGGTGTGGGATGGGCCGCTGTTTCACACCGCGCCGGAGCTTGCCTACCTCGCCGGTTCGATGGCGATCGCGGTGGCGATCACCGCCGCCTACGGATCGAGCCGCTCGCTGATGGCGCGGCTGTCGCCGGCGGGCATGGAGGGCGAGTTGTTCGGGCTCTACGCGCTGTCGAGTTCCGCCACCGCCTGGGTGGCGCCGCTGCTGGTCGAACGCTTCACATCCGGCTTCCAGAGTCAGCAGGCGGGCTTCGCCTCGATCGCCATCCTGCTCGGCGCCGGTTTGGCGCTGCTGCTGCTGGTCAAGCCGCCGCCTGCTTATGCGCCCCCCGCGCCAGACGCTCAGCCAGCCGCAGCGCCAACGCAATGATGGTGAGCGTGGGGTTGGCTTGGCCCCCGCTCGGGAACACGCAGCCCGACGCCAGCCAAAGGTTCTCAGTCCCGTGTACGCGGCAATCGGCGTCGACGACGCCGCGCGCAGGATCCTCGCTCATTCCCGCACCGCCCAATTGATGGCAGCCGTCGCGGGCGCAGTCGCGCACCATGGCCGCGCATTCCTGTTTGGTGGCGCGCCATTTCAGCCGGCCCGCGCCGGCCTGCTGCAGATCCGCATCGAGCAATTCGTGCGCGGTGACCACCGAGGCGGCGTCGGCTTCGCTGAACTGAAAACGGATTTTGATTTGCGGCGCCCCGGAGGCGTCGGTTTGCGTAGCCGACAGCATGATGCGGTTGGCGGGGTCTGGGCGTTGCTCGGCATGGTAGCGCATGTGCCAGGCGCCGTCGCCGACCGGCAGAAACCGTCGCGCGCGCGGCCGCTGCCCGCTGATCCGGGCAAGCGTGTGCAAATAGCTCGCGTGGGCGAGCCCGAGCGTCGCCGAGATCGGCGCTCTGGCGATGTTGTTGAAGTGCGGCCCCAGCGGCGCCCAAGCACGCGGCGGACCACGCGAGGCGAGACGACGCACGAGGTTTGCAGCGACGTACTTTGCCGACGCGACCGGCGAGCCGTGCCCGGCGTCGTCGCTGGCGGCGTCGTCGAGCCAGAAGGCCACGTTGGCGAGATCGTGGGCGGCCACGGTCTCGGCGCGCGGATGCAGCTGCCTGCGTACGTACAGGTCAGCGCCCAGGCGATGAAATCCAAACGCATCGATAAGCGTCGGATCGTTCGGCGCCAAATCGCAGATCGTACCGGTGACGTGGCCCATGTAGCCGCGCCCGAGCCTTCCGTCCTCGCCGCCGCAAAACGAAGGTTCGCTGCGTTGCGCCATCAGCATCAGTCTCAAGGTGCCAAGGCCGCCGCAGGCGAGCACGAATTCACGCGCGCGCACGATGCGGATTTCGCCGCCAACGCGCACGTGCAGCGCCGAAACGCGCCTCGGTTCGTGTACGAAGCCGACCACGCGGGCGTTCAGGACGATCGCCGGCGCCTGGGCGCTTGCGATGCGGGCGCGCCAGCGCTTGGCCATGTTCGGTTGGGGCGTCCAGGTTTCGCAGCGCGCCGCGGCGAAGTCCTTCAGGCGGGCTAGCGCTTCTGGCGGCGGGCGTTCGTAGAGCGTCTCCACGCCCAGAAATTGCGCTGCGCGATGATACCACGGAACCAGATCTTCGAGCGCAATCGGCCAAGCCGCGAAGTCGAAGGCGTCGAGGGGAACCACGCGCCCGCCCCACAATGTAGAGGTGCCGCCGAGCGCTGCGACCGAGACAATCTCAAGTCCGCCGTCGCTGCAGGGCGAGATGGTCAGGCCGGCGGGATTCGGGCGTTCGTCGCCGGCTTCCAAGATCAGCACTTTAAGGCCGTGATCGTGCGCCGCGAACCCGCTCGCCAAGCCCGCAGGACCGGCGCCCACAACACATACGTCGTACTCGCCGTCGAAGGCGGCGTCCGATGTCAGCGGCACCCAAGAAACTCCTGTCGCCGCCATCGACTGACGCAGCCGCGTCGCCCTGGCAAGTGCTGCTCACAGGGCTTTGTTTTTTAAGCAGCTTCGGCTTGGCTTAGCTTTTTGTCCACCATGCGCTTGAGGCTGTCGGCGACACGCTGACGCTCTTCGCACAGGGCATGGGGCAGGTGGGCGAGCTGATGCAGTGCGGCCGTGTGCGTGCGCACCACCTCGGGGTCGAGCCGCGCAGTTGCGCCCTGGGCTTTGAGATAGCGCGCCATTTCCCGCGCCCCGAGCGTCAGGCTGGGGTCGCCGATGCGTTCGCCGATGGCGATCAGCGCCTGCACGGCGGAATAGACTTCGCGCGCGGCTTCAACATCGCCCAGTGTGAGTTGTTGTACGCAGGCCTCGAGCGCGGCCACGCGGGCCTGCGCGAGTTCGGATTTGACGTCGGTTTCGGCCTCGTCGCCGCTGACCAGGGGCGGGGGGGCGGCGTCGTCGAGGCGGCGCAGGGGGCCGATATAGTTGAGGTCGGGCCGGCGGCGGCGCCGGCAGGGTCCGACATACGCCGTGGTGACCACGAACGGCTGCGGCTTGGTGACGACGCGTCGCAAACGGGTTTCAAGCGCCAGCGCCGAGATCGGCTTGCGCAAATAGCCGTCGACGCCTGCAAGCCTGGCGCGCTCGACATTGTCCCTGGCGCCATACTTTGTGAGCATGCACATCGATACGGCCCGGTTGGGGATGTCGCTCATGCGGATGCGGCGGGCGAAGTGAAGATCTTCGGCAGGCCCCCCGATCCATTCCATCAGCACGATGTCGGGGTTGGCGCGGCGCAGCAAATCCCAGGCTTCACCGGTGTTGGCCGCTCCCAACACCCGGCCGAGCCCCATCGCGCGCAGCTGATCGAGCGTAATGCCGCGCTCATAATGGTTCTCGTCCAGCACCAGCGCGGTGAGTGCCAGCGGATCGAACTCGCGCATTCTGACGCAAACCTATCCCACCAACCACGAAGGCTAGCGCAGATTGGTTAAGCATTGGCTGAGCCGACAGCCTTTACGGGGGATGAAGCTTTGCGCCTTCAGCGCTCCTCG
>CAZNTI010000129.1:1340-6034 GCA_964575885.1 uncultured Terricaulis sp. | reverse complement strand
CGCCACGCCGCCGATCTCAAGAGCGAGCCCCGCGAGCGCCGGTTCGCGGCCCACCGCGACGAGCAGGTGGGTGCCTTCGAGCGGCCGCTGCGCGCCGTTCGGCCCCTGCAGCGTCAACTCGACGCCGGCGGCGGTGCGCAGGGCGGCGATCGCTTTCCAGCCCTCGAGCAGCTCCACGCCCTCGCCGCGCAATTGCGCCAGCACCAGTTCGGCCGCCTCGCGATCGGCGCCGCCGAGCGCGCGTGCGGCTTCGACGATAGTGACTTCGCTGCCGAGGCGGCGGAAGGCTTGGCCGAGTTCAACCCCGATCGGGCCGCCGCCGAGGATGAGCAGCTTGGCCGGCAGCGTCTCGATGTCGAAAACGGTTTCGTTGCTGAGCGCCCCGACCCCGTCGAGCCCCGGGATTGGCGGCGTCACCGCGCGCGAGCCGGTGGCGATGACGAAGCGTTTGGCGCGCACGCGCGCAGTTTCTGACACGACCGTGCGGGGATCGGCGAAGCGCGCGCGTTCGCGGACCACTTTGACGCCCAACCCCTCAAAGCGCTCCTGGCTGTCGTGGTGGGCAATGGCGGCGATGGCGCCCTTCACGTGTGCTTGCACGCGCGCCCAGTCGACGCGGACATCGGCGGCGTCGACGCCGAAAGCGCGCGCGTGGCGGGCTGCGTGCGCAGCGTGCGCCGCGGCGATCAGCGCCTTGGAGGGCACGCAGCCATAGTTCAGGCAATCGCCGCCCATCTCGCCGGCTTCGAACAGGACCACCGAGAGCCCAAGCTGCGCGGCGCCGGACGCGACAGAAAGGCCGGCGGCGCCGGCCCCGATGATGCAGAGATCGACGTTGTACGCGTTCATGCGTCGACGTCCGCGGGTTTGCGGCGCATGGCCTTGGCGATCACCGGCAACAGCGACAGCGCGATCAGCCCGAGCACGGGGCCTATGATCGCCGGGGAGAAGAAAAGCGCACGCGCGGCGGCGGCGGGATCGACATCTGTCCCTGCTTCGAATGCGGCGCGCAGGCCCGCGCCCACGGAGGCGTATACGAACGTTCCCGGAATGATGCCGACGAGAGTGGCCAGAACGAAATCGCGGAGTTTCACCCCCAGAAACGCCGGCGCCAGATTGACCACGAAGAACGGCGCGCCGGGAAACAGCCGCAGCGCCAGCAGATAATTGAAGGCGTTGTCGCGAAAGCCTGTCTCGAAGCGCTGCAGCCAGGGCCCGGCGCGCTCGCGCAACACGTCGCCGAAGGCCGAGCGCGCTGCGAGAAAAACGATCGTCGCGCCCAAAGTGGCGGAGAGCCAGGTTGTCGCACCGCCCGCCCAGGTCCCGAAAAGAAAGCCTCCGGTGAGCGAGAGGAACAACGCTCCAGGCAGCGAGATCGCCACCGCCAGCGTGTAGACGAGCGCGTAGAGGGCGAGCGCGGCGATGAAATTGTCGGCGACGAAGGCCTGCATGGCGGCGCTGTTGTCGCGCAGCGCCTGCAGCGAGAGCTGCTTGTGCAGTCCAAGCGCGAAAGCGAGCGCCAACAGGCCCAGGATCGCCAAAATCGGCGCGAAGCGGACAAGGGAGCGGCGCGGCGCGGTCATCGGCTTGAGTTCGAGCGCAAATGCGGCTGCGTTACAAGCGCGCGGCCGGTGAAACTGCGGCGCGCGCCGGTGCGTATGCGTTGGCGGGTAGCAAAGGATGGCGCCATGCGTTGGCTGATTGGGGCGTTGCTGGCGATTGTTGCGGCGTGCGGCGCCGAGCCTGGCGCGCGGGCGCAAGCGCCGCCGACGGGGCGGGCGGAGGCCGTATTCGCGGGCGGCTGCTTCTGGTGCGTGGAAAGCGATTTCGAGCACCTCGAAGGCGTCATCGAAGCGGTTTCCGGCTACACCGGGGGCGACTTGCGCAACCCCACGTACCAAAACCATGAGGGTCATCTGGAAGCGGTGCGCGTGACTTACGATCCTGCCCGCGTTTCTTACGCGCAATTGCTGCGCCATTTCTGGCGCCATCACGATCCGCTCGACGGCGGCGGCCAGTTTTGCGATCGCGGACCTGCGTATCGCCCCGCCATCTTCGCGGCGCCCGCCCAGCGCGCAGCGGCCGAGGCCTCGCGCGCCGAGGCCGCAAGAACCCTCGGCCGCGATGTCTACACGCCGGTGCTGCCGCTGGGGCGGTTCTGGGAGGCGGAAGCCTACCACCAGGACTATTCCGAGAAGAATCCCACGTCCTACCGTTTCTATCGCTGGCGCTGCGGACGCGACCAGCGCGTCGAGGAGGTTTGGCGCGGGCGTTGACGCGCGCCTGGGGCGGCGTACACATCGCGGTGTCGGTTCCCGGCTTGGGGATCAAAAGGGAACGCGGTGTAAGTCCGCGGCTGCGCCCGCAGCTGTAAGCGGTGAGCTTTGAGGCCGGCATGCCACTGGAGCGATCCGGGAAGGCGGCCTCAAAGCTGAGACCCGCGAAGCCAGAAGACCTGCCGACCAGAAGTGCCTGAAGGGTCCGGGATGGGGCCTGGCGGAGGTGGTCGTGCGGTGGATGGTGTGCGCGCTGGCGCTGGTGATGGCGTCGCCCGCTTGGGCGGCGCCGCCGCGCCGCGTGGTAAGCCTCGATTATTGCGCCGATCAATTTGTGCTCGCGCTTGCTGACCGAGCCCAGATCGCCGCGCTTTCGCCCGGCGCGCATCGCGACGATTCGTACTTTCGCGCACGTGCGCACGGCCTTCGCCAAGTGCGCCCGACGCTGGAAGAGGTGCTGGCGCTGCGGCCCGACCTGGTGGTGCGCACCTGGGGCGGGCCATGGGACGCGGAGGCGGTCTACGGTCGCTTTCGGACGCCGGTGCTGCAGCTTGGCGGCGCCGGCGATTTCTCCGCCGCGCGCGCGCAGGTGCTGGCGGCGGCCCAGGCGCTGGGACAGGGCCCGCGCGGCGAGGCCATCGCCCGCGATCTCGATGCGCGGCTTGGCGCGCTGCGCGCGGCGGCGCCGCGGGTGCGCGCGCCAGTGATGTATCTCTCGGCCGGCGGCGCGGTGCCCGGCGGGGGCACGATGCTGGACGCAATCATCGACGCCGCCGGCGGGCGCAATGTGCGCACCGAGGCCGGCTGGACGCTGTTGCCGCTGGAGCGGATGATCGAAACGCCGCCTGCGCTCATTGCGCTCGGTTTCTTCGATCATGGCCGCGAACGCATGAACGCATGGTCGCGTGCGCGTCATCCGGCATTGCGCGCGGCGCTGGCGCGCGCCGACACGGTTGCGCTGCCAACGCCGGTGATCGCCTGCGAGGCCTGGTACGCGATAGACGCCGCCGAGACGCTGGCGGCGGCGCTGCGGGCGCCATGAGCGCGCGCGTCGCCTTGGGGCTGGCGCTGGCAAGCGCCGTCGCGCTCGCCGCGTCTCTGATGCTGGGGCCGACGCCGCTCATCGATGTGTTCGCCAACGACGCGGCGACGCGTGTCATCGTTTGGGAAATCCGCATGCCGCGCGCGCTGGCGGCGTGGCTGGTGGGCGCGAGCCTGGGGCTTGCGGGGGCCGCGCTGCAGGGGCTGTTGCGCAATCCGCTCGCCGACGCCGGCGTGCTTGGGCTTTCGGGCTTTGCAGCGTTGGGCGCGGTGATCGCGTTTGCGTTCGGCATCAGCGCGCTGGCCCCGGCGGCGGCGGTGGTGTTTGCGCTGGCGGCGGCGCTGGTGGTGACCGCGCTCGCCTGGGCGGCGCGCGGACCGGCGAGCCTGGTGCTGATCGGGGTGGGGCTGTCGAGTTTTGCCGGCGGGCTCATCGCGCTGGCGCTCAACCTTGCGCCCAACCCGGGCGCGCTGGCGGATCTGGTGAACTGGACCTTGGGATCGGTAGAGGGAAGATCGCTGGCCGATGCGGCGCTGGTCGGGTGCTTGCTGCTGATCGGCGCGGCGCTGATCGCGCTGGCGGCGCCCGGCCTGCAGGCGCTGACGTTGGGCGAGGCGGCGGCGGTTTCCATCGGCGCCGACATGGGGCGCACGCGCACGCTGGTGGTGCTGGGTGCGGCGGCATGTGTCGGCGGCGCGACGGCGGTCGCCGGCGTCATAGGTTTTGTCGGCATCGCCGCGCCGCACCTGGTGCGCCCGCTGGTCGGCCATGATCCGGCGCGGCTGCTGGCGCCCAGCGCGCTGGCGGGGGGTGCGTTGCTGTTGTTCGCCGATCTTGCGGTGCGCGTGATCCCCACAGACGCCGAACTCAAGCTCGGCGTTGCGGCGGCGCTGATCGGAGGGCCTGTGTTTGCGCTGATCGCGGCGCGGCTGGCGGCGCAGGCTGGCGAGACATGAGCGCGTTGATCGCACTCTCGAACGCATACGTCAGGCTGGGGGACGTGCAGGCGTTGGCGGGCGTCAGCCTCGACGTGGCGGCGGGTGAGATCGTGGCGCTGCTCGGCCCCAACGGGGCAGGCAAAACCACGCTGCTGCAAGCCGCGCTGGGCTTTGCGCCGCTCATCGACGGCAGCGCGCGCCTGGGCGGCGACGATCCGCGGACGCTGTCGGCGCGGAGACGGGCGCTGCGCGCAGCTTACCTGCCGCAGCGCGCCAGTGCGATCTGGCCGCTCAGCGTCGAGCGCCTGGTCGCGCTCGGGCGCTTCGCGCACGGCGCTGCGCCGGACCGGCTCGGGCCTCGCGATCAGGCCGCCGTCGACGATGCTCTCGCTGCGTGTTCGCTGACGCCGCTGCGCAGGCGGCGCGTGGATCAGATCT
>CAZNTI010000129.1:0-1330 GCA_964575885.1 uncultured Terricaulis sp. | reverse complement strand
TGGCGCAGGCTGCGCCGGTGCTGGTGCTCGACGAGCCGACCGCGAGCCTCGATCCGGCGCAGACGCTCGATGTCGCCGCCGTGCTGGAGCGCCATCGCGCCGGCGGCGGCGCGGCGCTGATCGCCACCCATGACATCGGCCTGGCGGCGCGGATCGCCGATCGCGCGGTGCTGTTGCGCGAAGGCCGCGTCGTCGCCGAAGGCGAGCCGCTTGCAGCGCTGTCGCCGGAGGCGCTGGCGGCCGCCTTCGGCCGCACCGGCGTGATCGTGCGCACCGAGGGCGGGATAGCGGCGGCGTTTTCTTAAAGTCTGATCGCGCCCGAGCCGATCTCGGCGTAGAGCGCCGGCGTCAGCGGCGCGAAGGCGTGCGAACGCGGATCGTTGAAGTAGAGGTCGTGTTCGATCCTGGCGGGATCGAAGCCGTCGCGCACGAGATCGACTTTGCGATACTTGAAAGTGCCGGTGGTTTCTATGGCCGGCTGGATGCGAACGAACAGCGGGCGCGCATAGGCCGGCAGTTCGCGCGCCAGGAAATCGCGCAAGCCGGAGATGTCGAAGCCCTCGCCCGGGGTGATCGCAGCCATGCCGGCGCGGCCATCCATGCCCTTGATGTCGACGCCATAGACGTTGACCTCGGCAACGCCGGGATAGCGCGAGATCGCTTCCGCAACCTCGGTGGTGGAGACGTTCTCGCCCTTCCAGCGGAAGGTGTCGCCGATGCGGTCGACAAAGTAGAAATACCCGGCTTCGTCCTGGCGCATGAGGTCGCCGGTGCGAAACCAGGCGTCGCCTTCGGCAAAGACGTCGCGCAGGATCTTCTTTTCCGAGGCCGCCTTGTCGGCGTAGCCGGAATAGCCGCCGCGGGCGTCATCCTTGATGAGGCCTATGGCCTCGCCGATCTCGCCGGGCGCGCATTCGACGCAGCGACCGTCGGCGCCGCGCACCGGCGCCTCGCGTTCGACGTCGAACTGCGCCAGGCGGATGTCGAAGCGGCTGCGCAGATAGCCCGGCACGCGGCCGATGGCGCCGGGCTTGCCGTCGAAATTGAAGAGCGAGACGTTACCCTCGGTGGAGCCGTAGAATTCGATCACCTTGGGCACGTTGAAGCGGCGCTGGAACTCTTCCCAGACATCGGGCCGGAGCCCGTTGCCGAAGGCGAGCTTAAGGCGGTGCAGTCGCTCTTTGGCGTGCGGGGGCGAGTTCACCAGATAGCGGCAGAGCTCGCCGATATAGACGAACATGGTGCATTCTTCGTCGGCGACGTCGTCCCAGAAATGCGAGGCCGAGAATTTGCGCCGCAGCACCAGGGCTGCGCCATTGAGCAGGGCGGC
>CAZNTI010000128.1:0-6045 GCA_964575885.1 uncultured Terricaulis sp. | reverse complement strand
CCGCCTCCTGCGCGAAGCCGATGCGCTTTATGCGCGCGCCGATCATGGGATCGCTGCGCTCGCGCCCGCCTGCCGGCCCGCGATCTGCGCCGCGCGGCTTCTCTACGCCGAGATCGGCGCTGAGCTCTCGCGTCGCGGCGGCGACAGCATCGCTGCGCGCGCACGGGTCGGATCCCTGCGCAAGCTTGCATTGCTGGCGCGGGCCTACACGATGAATTTCGCGGCGCGCCCGCAGCTGCGCGACGCGCCGGCGCTCGCGGAAACGCAATTTCTGGTCGATGCGGTGGCGCAAGCCGGCGGTCAGGCGCCCGCCCGCGAAGCCCCGGACGCCAGCGCACAATGGCTGGTCGCGATGTTTCTTGCTCTCGAGCGCCGCCCGCGTCGCCTCGCTTGAGCCTCTGACATGGACATCAATCCGATCTTTCTCATCGAGCTCATCGTCTTTAACGGCGCGGTGCTGGCTTGGGCGCTCTATGAATATTGGAGCGTGCGCCCCAAGCGTGACGATCCTTCAGAGCAAACGCCTGGGCATGCGGAAGGGGAGCATGGCGCGGACGAAGGGTGAGCGCAGCCGATCCAGCGACAGGCTCTCGTGCACGATGTCGCTCAGTCGGTCGCGGGCCTGCGCTTTGAGCCAGGAGCGGGCGTAGAACGGCGTATCTTCGAGGGTCCGGGTCAAGCGTGGCGTTGTCGCCGAACGCACCCGCCGCGTCACGCCCCACGCCGTGGAGGCGATCGGGCGCCAGGGCGGCGGCGGCATCGTGGCGGCGCCGTTTCGATCGAAACGCAAGGAAACCCCGCGGCTTTCGCCGGCTCGCGTCAGCACGTCGTAATGGACCTCGGCGCCGGCCTCGCCATCGAGTCCGTGTGCGCGCGACCATTGCCACGCGCTGAAATCCTCTTCGAGGGGCGCTGCGCCCCAATTGCAATCGACATAGCCGTCGCCGCGCCAGCGCAAATGCGGCGAAGATAACTCCACCTCGACCGGCGCTCGCGGCGCCAGCGGGCGCCAGCAATGGCGCGCCGCCGCATCCAGCGCGTAGACATCGCTCAGCGGCGTTCCCGCAGCGACTCTAACGCTGCCGCGGATGCGCGTCGGCAACGGGGCGGTCCACTCGTCGAAGGCGATGTCCAACACTCCGTCGCGCCAGTGCAGGGCGCTGTTGGCGATCGCAAGGTGGCTGGCGCTGCGCGTGAGCGCGCCCGATCCGCGCTCGGTCATCGCCCAATGTGATCGCGAAGGTCCATAGAGCGCGACGTTGATGGCGCAATGATTGTCCGGCGCGGCGCGGCCCGACCAGTGATAGTAGGGCGAAAACACGCTCCCGATAAAAGCGATGATGGTCAGGCCGTGGGCGCCGTCTTCACTGAGTGCGTCGACATACCACCAGGCGTAGCCGCGCTGCGTGATCGCGGCGTCGAAGCGAAGTCCCGCGCTATCTGCTCCGCCGCCAATCGTCCCGATAACGCCGCCATCGGCGCCCCCGCGCCCGGATGCGCTCCCGCTCCCGCCAGATAAAGTCCCGGCACCCGGCTCGCTGCGCCCGGGCGCAGGAACGCGCCCGCCCAGCCGTGCGTCGCCTGTCCGTAGAGCGCGCCCTGCGTCGCCGGGAACAGGTTGGCGAACGCCGTGGGCGTTGTCGCCGTCACCGCCTCCGGCGTGACCGTCAGTCCATTCTCCGCAAGCCGCTTTATGACTGTCGCGAGGCATGCGTTGACCTCCGCTTCGCTGAGCGCCGGCCTCGCCGCCGGCGCATTGATGAGCATGAAAAGCCGTTCGCCTTGCGGCGCGCCGGCATCGTCGCAGCGATCCTGAGCGCAGACATAGATCGTGGGATCGCGCGCCGGTGCGTGCGCCAAATCAGCGAACTCCCTGGCGTAGTCGTCTGAGAAGAAGACGTTGTGGCGCACGAGCGGGAAGCCCGACGCCGCCGCCTTGAGGCTCCAGGTCAGCGCCGAGAGCGATCGGTGCGATTTTCGAGCGCGCGCCGTCGCTCGCTTTGCCGCACGCCCCAGCAGGCCCGACGAAAGCGCCGCAGGATCGGCATTGCAGACGATCGCGTTGGCGCGCAGCCGCGCTCCGTGATCGGTGCGCACCGCGCAAGCGCGTCCCCCGGCCAATTCGATCGCCTCGACCGTTTCGCCAAAGCGGAAGCTGACGCCAAGGCGGCGGGCCAACGCTTCGAGCGCCTCCGCCAGGCGCGCGACGCCGCCATCTACGCTCCACACGCCCACCTGTTCGACGTGGGCGATCAACATCAAGGTGGCGGGCGCCTGAAACGGCGAGGAGCCGCAATAGGTGGCGTAGCGACCGAATAATTGCCGCAGCCGCGGGTCGCGAAAATGGCGGCATAGCGCCGACCACATCGACTCGAACGGCCGGATCGCCATCAGGTCGCCCAGATGGCCGACGCGCAGCGCAAGTTCGAGCGGATTGCGCGGTTTCTGCGCTTCGAGGAAAGGCGCGCGCAGCACCTCGAACATGCGTTGCGCCTCGGCGCAGAAGGCGAGATAGCCGTTGGCGTCGCCAGCGCCCGAGAGCCGTCCGATCGCATCCGCGGTGCGTGCGCGCTCGGAAAACAGATCCAAGCAAGCGCCATCGCGCCAGGCGTGGCGCGCCAGCGTCGACAGCGGCTTCAGCGTCACGTGGTCGCCAAGACGCTCGCCGGCGTCGGCGAACAGGGCTTCGAACACCCAGGCCATGGTCAGCACGGTGGGGCCGCTGTCGATGCGCACGTCGCCGGCGCTGGTTTCGCGCATCTTGCCGCCGGCGTGATCGCGGGTTTCGATGACGGTGACCGCCCAGCCGCTCTGGGCGAGGCTGATCGCGGCCGCCAGACCGCCCAATCCCGCGCCGATGATCAGCGCTGTTTCGCGCATCCGCACTCCGTCCGTTGACTTGACGATAGCATATGTCCAACATGCTGGACACCCAGGCGGGTGATGGTGAGAGGAGACGGCGAACAATGCTGGTGAGCCGCGTCGAAACCGCGCTTGGCGCCGCGATTGAGCAGGCGAGCGCTAACGGAGCCCCGCCCTTGCTGGCCGCCGCGATGCGGCATGCGGTGTTTCCCGGCGGTGCGCGCGTGCGTCCGCTGCTGACGCTGGCGGTGGCGCAGGCGTGCGGCGACGATGCGCCGGCTCTCTCTGATGCGGCGGCCGCGGCGGTGGAATTGCTGCATTGCGCCTCGCTGGTCCACGATGATCTGCCGATGTTTGACGACGCCCCCACCCGGCGCGGGCTTGTCTCGGTCCACGCCGCCTTCGGCGAACCGATTGCGCTTCTGGCTGGCGACGGGCTCATAGTGTTGGCGTTCGAGCGCTTGGCGCAGGCGGGCGCGGTCTCGCCGCTCCGGCTCGCGGCGCTGATCAGCGCCGTCGCCAAGGGCGTCGGCCCCCCCGGAGGTATTGTCGCCGGCCAAGCCTGGGAAAGTGAGCCCTCAGCGCCGCTCGACCTGTACCACCAGGCCAAGACCGGTGCGCTGTTTGTGGCCGCCACGGTGTCTGGCGCAATCGCCGCCGGCGCCGATCCGGGCCCGTGGCGCGCCCTGGGAGAGAAGCTCGGCGCGGCCTATCAGGTCGCCGATGATCTGATGGATGCGTTTGAGGCCCCTGGCGCCTGCGACAAGCCTGTTGGGCGCGACGCTGCGCTGGCGCGCCCGAGTGCGGTGGCCGCGTTCGGGCGTCAAGGCGCCATCGCACGCCTGAAGGCGCTGGTGGGCGAAGCGATCGAGTCGGTGCCGGCCTGTCCCGGCGCGGGCGAGATGCGCGAGCTGGTGGCGCGCACCGCACAGCGCCTTGCGCCCAAGACCCCGGTGCGGCGGAGCGCGGCTTGATCCGGTGATGCTCGGCGCCCGCGCGCTTTGGCTCAAGTGGCGCAACACGCTCTTGAGCGATGCGCGATTTCATCGCTTTGCAGCGGATTTCCCACTTACCCGCAACATTGCGGGCGCCCGCACGCAGGCCCTCATCGACACCGTCGCGGGCTTTGTCTACGCCCAGATCGCACGCGCATGCGTACAGCTTGAAGTGCTGAAGCGCCTGTCCGGCGGACCCCAGACGTGCGCGGCGCTGGCTGAGTCGGCGGGGATCAGTGAAGCTACGATGCGGACGCTGCTCGGAGGCGCCGAAGCGCTCGAACTCGTCGAGGCGACCGGGACCCACTACGTGCTGGGACCGCTGGGCGCAGCGCTCATCGGCAACGCCGGACTTGCCGACATGATCGCGCATCACGACGCCTTCTACGATGATCTGCGTGATCCGGCGGCGCTGTTGCGCCGCGGGCGCGGCGAGAATTTGCCGATGTTTTGGCGCTACACCAGCGACGTCGGCGCACCTGCAAGCGCCGCTGTCGGCGCCTATTCCGGTCTGATGGCTGCAACCCAGCCCAACGTCGCGCGCGATGTTCTCGACGCCTATCCGCTCCGCCGTCATCGCGTCGTAATGGATGTCGGCGGCGGCGAGGGCGTGTTTCTGAACTCCGCGCTGGCGCGCTGGCCGAAGCTCAAAGCACGCTTGTTCGATTTGCCGGCAGTGGTGGAGCGCGCACGGCTGCATGGCTTCGCCGGAGAGGCCGTTGGCGGCGACTTCTTCGCCGACGCATGGCCCGCCGGCGCCGATCTCATCTGCTTTGTAAGGGTCTTGCACGACCACGATGACGCACGCGCGTTGCAATTGCTCGCCCATGCGCGCGCCGCACTGGCGCCGGGCGGCAGAATCCTGGTGGCGGAGCCGATGCTTGGGCGCGGCCGCTTCGCGCACGCTTACTTGGCTCTCTATCTCTTCGCGATGGGGCGCGGGCGCCCGCGTGCGCCGCGCGAATTGAAGGCGATGGCTTTTCAGGCGGGCTTTGCACGAGCGCGTATGCTGCGGGTGCGAACACCGGCTTTGCTCGGGCTCATGGTGGCGGAAGCCTAACCGCTCAAATTTTGGTCGTGCAAAAGCGTCCATTTAGTTTGACAGCTGTCATCGTCCAGTTAAGGTTACACTCCCGGTGCGTCGCATCTCGCGCGTGTCGGCGGCGGAGCGTCTCGCTTGGACACCATTGCCGTTGTTCTTGAAGAACCCGAGCGGATCGCTTTGCGCGATGTGGCGCTGACGCCGATGGGCGCCGACGACGTCGCGGTCGCCGTTGAGTGGAGCGGCATCAGCACCGGCACCGAGCGTCTCTTCTGGAACGGCCGCATGCCCGCTTTTCCGGGCATGGGCTATCCGCTGGTGCCGGGCTATGAATCGGTTGGACGGGTCGTCGCGACCGGCGTCAACGCGCGCGAGCGGCTCGGTGATTTCGTCTTCGTGCCCGGCGCGAACTGTTATGCCAACGCCCGCGGGCTGTTCGGCGGCGCCGCTCAAACCTTGATCACGCCGGCGGCGCGGGCGATGCGCATCCAGGAGCGGCTCGGCGCGCGCGGCGTGCTGATGGCGCTGGCGGCCACTGCCTATCATGCGATCGCCCAGGGCCAAGTCCCCGATCTCATCATCGGTCATGGCGTCTTAGGGCGCCTGATGGCGCGGATCGCGGTCGGGCTCGGTGCGCGGCCCACGGTTTGGGAGACCGATCCTGGCCGCCGCAGCGGCGCCTGCGGCTATCCCGTGCTCGATCCCGACGCCGACGAGCGGCGCGATTACGCCAATATCTATGACGCGAGCGGCGACGCTTCGCTGTTGGACAGGCTGGTCTCGCACTTGAAGAAGGGCGGCGAGATCGTGCTTGCCGGCTTCTACGAGGACCGGCTTTCGTTTGCGTTCGCGCCCGCCTTCATGCGCGAAGCGCGGCTGCGGATCGCCGCGGAGTGGGCGAGTGCGGACTTGGACGGCGTGTACGCCATGCTGCGCTTCGGCCGGCTCTCGCTCGATGGACTTATCAGCCACCACTATGACGTCGCTGACGCTGAAGACGCTTATGCCGGCGCCTTCACGGACCGTACCAACCTCAAAACAGTGCTCGATTGGAGAGCTTGCGCATGAGCATGACGCTGATCGACACCCGCGCGCTGCGCGCCGAAGCCGCGATTGAACCCGACCCGGTGCTCGCCGGCCCGGTGA
>CAZNTI010000127.1:0-6046 GCA_964575885.1 uncultured Terricaulis sp. | reverse complement strand
GCTCGAGCACCATCCCTTCCTGCATTTCGAACTCTGCTATTATCAGGCCATCGATCTCGCCATCGAGCTTAGGCTGCCGCGCGTGGAAGCCGGCGCCCGGGGCGAGCACAAGCTTGCGCGCGGCTACGTGCCCGTGGCGACCCACAGCGCGCACTGGATCGCACATCCGGGCTTGCGCGCCGCGGTCGCGCGCTTTCTGCAGGCGGAAGCGCCGGCGGTGACCGACGAGGCCGAAATGCTCTTGGGACACACGCCGTTCAAGAAGGGCGATTGACCCCTAACGCCGCGAACGCCGTGCGTGCGCCGTCGCCCAATCCAGCGCGAAGTCGGCGACCTCTTCCCAGCCGGGCTCCATGCAGGTCCAGTGCGAGCGGTTGGGATAGAGTTTGAACTCGGTGGCCGACGCAGCCTGAGACTGCTTTTCGTAGATGGACTTGGTCATGTCGGCGTCGGCGATCAGGTCCTTGCCGCCCGCGATCAGCAAGAGCGGCGCGCGGATGTCGCTCTTCCAATTGATGGCGCCAGCGCCGCCGGCCAGCACGCCATCCCAATACACCTTGCCGGCTGTCGGAATGATGTAGCGGTTGAAATGGTCCTCTGCGAATTGCTCGGGCAAGCCATTGGCGAAGCGGGTCTTGAAGAAGTCGAGCGTCATCGACTTCACTTTGCCGCCGCTAAAGGGGTCGCCCAACACTGGCAGCGCCGAGATGGCCGCGTGCGGGCCGATTCCGACGCCCGGGGTCGGGGCGGGGTCGATGGAGACGCCGGCGACGCCAAGGCCGCGATCGAGCAGATGTTGCACCCACACCCCGCCGGCCGAATGGCCGATCAGGATCGGTTCTTCGGCAAGCTTTTGGATCTCGGTGTCGTAATGCTCGACGATTTCCTTGGGGCCCGACTTGGTCAATTCGCAGCGCAAATTTTCGCGCAGATCGGCGGGCTCGCCGTCGTCAAACGGCCAATTCGGGGCGGTGACAGTGAAGCCTTTGGCCTCGTAACGGGCCTTCCAGTGTTCCCAGCTCTTGGCGTTCAGCCATGCGCCATGGATCAACATGATGGTTTTGGTCATGGGCGTACTCCTCGCGAGCGCGGCGTCAGCGAGCCGGTATGCGCGTGAGACTAGCGCCAATGCTGAAGCTGCGCCAGCTTGGCCCGACCGCTAGCGCGTGCGCTGCCGCACGCGCGCGAAATAGTAGATCGGGGCCCCCAGGAGCGTGAGCACGACGCCCCAGCCGATCGCTTCCAGGCCCGAGCCGGCGATTGCGAACAGGGAATACGCCGCAGCCAGCAACGCGATGAGCGCCCATGCCGAACTTGAACGCAACGAGTGGCGCAGCTCCGCCAGCGCGCTGACCAGATACGGCGTGAGGATCGTGACCGTGCTCATCGTCAGCAGGAAAGTGAATGCGCCGATCAGTCCGCGCGTAGAATTGAAGCATAGCAGCGCCGAGCCCAAAGCCGCCGAGCACAGCAGAGCCACGTATGGCGCGCCGCCCTTGTCGATGCGGGCCATCGCGCGTGGCGCCAGTCCGTCGAGCGCCACCGCCATCGGCATCTGCCCGCAAACGAAGATGACGCCGTTGAGCGTACCGGCGGTGGCGATCAAAGCGCCGGCGGCCACCGCGGGGGCCCCCCATGGCCCGAACCCGCGCGCGGCGTCAGCGAAGGGAGCGCTGGAATTGGCCAGTTCCGCGCCCGGCACCAGCAGCATGACCGCGAAGGTGGCGCCGAGATAAACCAAGGTCACGGTGAGCATGCCTGCCACCAATGCGCGCGGGATGACCCGCTCGGCGTTGCGCACCGCCGCCGCCGGCAGCGCCCCAGCCTCAAAGCCGGTGAACGCCCACAAGCTCAACAGCGCCGTCGTCGCCAAGGTGGCGACGATCGGCGCCTGCGCGGGATTGATCGGCGGCAGATTTTCAGGGGCCCCGGCGAGCGCGCCCAAGCCCGCCACGGCAATGAGCGGGGCGAGCTTGAGCACCGTGGTGAGCACCTGCACCACGCTCGCTTCGCGCAAGCCTTTGATGTTGATCAGTGTCAAAACCCAAATCAGCGCGAGGCCGGCGACAGCTTGCGCGCCTGCGCTGATGGCGGGGAAGAAAACCGGCAGATAGCCGGTGAAAGCGATGGCGATAGCCGGGATCGATATCACGTACGACACCCAATAGCCCCAGGCGATGAGAAACCCTGGCAAATCGCCAAAAGCCTCCTGCGCATAAACGTAAGGGCCGCCGCTGCGCGTGGTGCGTGTGGCAAGCCGCGCGAAGGTGAGCGCCAAAGCGATCGATCCTGCCGCTGCGATCAGCCAGCCGCCGAAGCTGAGCAGGCCGTACGGCGCAAGCACGCTCGGCAACAGAAATATGCCCGAGCCCACCATCGTGCCCACCGTCAGCGCCCAGGCCGACCAAAAACCCAGAGGTTTGGGCGCGGCGCTCATCGGCGCCTGCGTTTGTCGCGCCGGGGAGCGCGATCGCGGCTGCCGCCCTGGCGGCTTTGTCTGGATTTCTTCCACCCCGGCGCCGACGCAAGCGGCTCGGATAGCACCGAAAACACCAGGCCGCCCGAAATCGGTGTGGCCTCTTCGAGCCGTACTTCCAGGCGCATGCCCAGCGGAAAGCGCTGGCCGCTCTGTTCGCCGACGAGCGCGTGCGCGGCCTCGTCATGCATCCAGCGTTCCGGACCAAGCGTCGAAATGGGGGCCAGGCCATCGGCTTGGGTTTCGTCGAGGCGAATGAAAAGTCCAAACCGCGTGACGCCGGTGACGCGGCCCTCAAACGTGGCGCCAACGCGGTCGGCCAGGAAGGCGCTGATGTAGCGGGCGGTGGCGTCGCGTTCGGCGGCCATGCTCTTGCGCTCGGTCTCTGAAATGTGCTGCGCGATCTCGGCGTAGCGCGCTTCATCCTTGTCGCTCGCGCCATCCTCGCCAAGCTTCAGCGCGCGGATGAGCGCACGATGCACGGTCAGATCGGCGTAGCGGCGGATCGGCGATGTGAAATGCGCGTAGTGCGAGAGATTGAGGCCGAAATGGCCGATATTGTCCGGTGAATACACCGCCTGAGCCTGCGTGCGTAGGATCACTTCGTTGATGATGTCCTTGTTCGGCGTTTCCTGAGCCAAGTGCAGAATGCGGTTGAAGCGCCCGGCGGTGACGCTTTGTCCTTTGGCCCAGCTCATATTCACGGTCGGCAGGAAGTCGGTCAGGGCCGCTATCTTTTCGTCGCTCGGGCGATCATGCGCGCGATAGATGAGCGGTCGGCCTTTTTGTTCGAGCGTTTCGGCGGCGCAGACATTGGCCTGAATCATAAATTCCTCGATGAGCCTGTGCGCATCGAAGCGCTCGCGCCGTTTAACGCCGGCGACGCGGCCATCCTTGAAGATGATTTTGTGCTCGGGCGCATCGATATCGAGCGGCTGGCGTTTCTCGCGTGCGGCCCACACGCATGCATACGCTTCCCAAAGCGGCTTCAGAATCGGATCGAGCAGAGGGCGTGTCTTGTCGTTGGGCTCGCCATTGATGGCGGCTTGCGCGTGTTCGTAGGCGAGCTTCGCCGCCGAGCGCATCAGCCCGCGCACGAATTTATGCTTGAGCTTCCGGCCCTCGGGGCTGAACACCATTTCCACTGCAAGGCACGCGCGCTCTTCGTTCTCGCGCAATGAGCAGAGATCGGCGGACAGCGATTCCGGCAGCATCGGCGCGACGCGATCCGGGAAAGTAGGTAGAATTGCCGCGCCGGAACGCGCCGCGATCGAGCGCTGAGCCCGGCGTCACGTAGGCCGCGACATCCGCGATCGCCACCCAGACGCGCCAGCCGCCTTTGTTCTTCGGGTCGTCGTCGGGCTGTGCATAGACCGCATCGTCGTGATCGCGGGCGTCTTCGGGATCGATGGTGATCAGCGGAATGTTTCGCAGATCGGTCCGGCCCTTCAGCGTGGGCTTCTGCGCAGCTTCGGCTTGCGCTTCTTCTTCTGGAGAGAATTCCGGCTGAATGCCGTGCGTGTGCATGGCGAGGATGGAGGCAGCGCGCGGATCGCTCTCCTTGCCGATGATCTCTACGATTCTGCCGCGCTTTGGTCCATGCGCGCGCGGGTTTCGCTCAACGACCAGTTCGACCATGACGAGGTCGCCGTCGTTCGCGTCCTCGACGCTCGCGGCGTCGATGATGAGATCGTGGCGCGCCTTGCGATCTGCCGGTTCGACGCGGCCGCCGCCGAATTTACGTCCGCGCTCGTCTTTTATTGTACGAAATACGCCTAAGATGCGGTGCGCACTTTGGCCGAGGCGCTTGATGACGCGCGCCTCGGGGCCGTCGTCGCTCTTCACGATGCGCGCCAGCACGCGGTCGCCAACGCCGATCGCCGCTTCGCCCTTGCCGCCGCGCGCATCGCCGGGCGCCAGACGCACAAGCGGCCCGAAATAGCCGTCAGGTCCGCGCATGCGCGCGAGCAGCTCGCCGTCGGGGTCGCGATCGAGCACGTCCATCACGCCGCTCTCGGGGAGCGCTTGCGCATCGGCGTAACGACGCCGGCCGGTGCGGCCGAGCGCGCCGTCTTCCTCCAGGCTTTTCAAAATTTGGCGCAGCTCTTTTTTCTGATCAGCGCTAATGCCCAGCGCGCGCGCGATGTCGCTTTTGCTCGCGCCATTGCCGGCCCGCTGGATCGCTTCGAGCACGCGCTCTTTCGTGAGGGGTTCGAATGCGGGGGCCGGCGGGTGTTTGGGCATCGGGACTGATGTACCAGCGCACGCCGCCAAGCCAAAGCGCGGAACTCCGGAAATCGGGCTGGAGCCTGCGCGCATAACCATGGTAGCACGGGCCCGGGAGTATCGCATGGCTGACGTCTTCATCTCCTATAAGCGCGACAACAAGGACGCCGTTCAACGCATCGTGCAGGATCTGCGCGCATCCGGACTTTCGGTCTGGTGGGATCAGGACATAGCTCCCGACGCGCCCTGGGAAGCCACAATCGAACGGGAACTTGAGCAAGCCAAGGTCGTGCTGGTGGCGTGGTCGAGCGCCGCCATCGGCAGCGAGAACGTAAAGGCCGAGGCGCGCCGTGCGCGCACGCAGGGCAAGCTCATCCAGGTCTTTGTAGAGCCCTGCCAGCCGCCGCTGTTCTTTGGCGAGCGTCAAGGGGTCGACCTGACAGGCTGGAACGGCGACGCCGGCGATAGCCGATTCAAGGCAGTTGTTGGTGCGGCGAAGGCGATCATCGCGGGGCGGCGTCCGCCGGACGGTGTCGGCTATGCGCCTCGCAAACGATCCATGGCGCCAGCCGTTCTGGGTGTCGGGCTTGCGGCTCTGCTCATCGCCGCGGCGCTCAACATGGAGCGCGTGCGCGCACTTGCGTGTTCCAGCGCCAAAGTTTGGTGCGAACAAGAGCTTTCCGAGGCTGCTTCGTCAGAGACGCCGAGCGCGGTTGGCGCGCAGGCGCCGGGGCGGGCTGCGGCGCAAAGCGTGGAAGCAGGTGCGCAGCATCGACTCGAAGTGCCATCCGGTCACGCCGTGGATTTCGATACGGCGACGACAACTGACAGATTGAGCGATGCGAGCGATTTCGTCTTCGCCGGGGACAGCACCGGATTTTCGGTGACCCCGGCCGCACCGCCGGCGGTTATCGGCCAGGCGATTTCAGGCACGCCGACGCCAGCGGCCTGCGGATTGGAACTCGGGCGTCCTGGCATCTCCTGGCAGATACCAATGGCAAACGACGTGGGCGAATTTCAGTGCTTCGTCACCCGCGAGGGCCGCGAAGGCGCTTACGTGTTGAGGCGCTTGGGTCCGACCAGCGTTCAGATCACTTACACGCTCTGGGATTGACGCAAAGGTCAGCGACGCGCGCTGCGATCGCCTCCTCATCCGGCCCTGCGGGCCACCTTCTCCTCCGCGGGAGGAGAAGGGCTGCGCTCACCGGCCGCGCTCGTAATCAAGCTTCGACACTGATGTGCCATAGCGCAAGCGGAACCGTTCGCGTATCATCTTGTAATCTGACGCGATCTCGGGGTTCATGCCTTCTGCGACCAATACCGCGCGGGTGAAGTCATCCGCTG
>CAZNTI010000126.1:0-6226 GCA_964575885.1 uncultured Terricaulis sp. | reverse complement strand
CCCCAGCGTCGCTGGTTGATCGGATACCCAAGGCGGGGAGCAGGCCCGACCGATCCAGGCGCGGCAGTCGGGCTACGGCAACAGGCAGTCGATCCGATTGCCGACTGCCGATCTGCGATTGCCACGCTTGTACAACCCCAGTCTGCGTCACGTATGGCCCCCCGGGACGCCCTCGAACGCCTCAGGCCTTGGCCGGACGTAAAAGCCAGCCGCGCAGGGCGCGCTTTAAGCACCCCCAAACGACCCTTTCCCTTGCGCAACGCTTTTGGCGCGCCCTGCCCTCCCAGCTTTCACGCCGTCATGGCCCCATGACGGCGCCTAGGGCGCATGCGGGTAGGCGTCGAGCACCGGCCCCAGCGCATCGCGCAGCGGCCCAAGCTGCGCCTCGTAGGCGCGCCAATCGTCGAGCCCCTTGGCGCTGATCGGCTGACGCACCTGCTCGGAGCTGGCGGTGTGCACGGCGCGCGCGGTCTCGTGCGGACGCAGGCACGCAGGCTCGAACGCAAGCCCGCAATGGTCGAGCAGCGCGCGGATATGCGGCTCTGGATCGGCGACCAGCTGCTCGTAGATCACCCGATGCACGCGCCCCGGCAGCACCGCATCCAGATGCGCCATAAGCCGCACGTAATCGGCGTAATAGCGGCCGATGTCGGCGAGGTCGTAGGAGAAGTCCTGCCCGCGCGCGAAGTGCTGTTTGAAACATGACCACCCGCACGCCATCGGGTGCCGGCGCACATCGATGATGCGGGCGTTGGGCAAGGTGAGATGGATCAGGCCGGTATGAAGCCAATTGTTCGGCATCTTATCGATAAAGTGTGCGCGCCCGAGCTTGCGGTGCGAGCGGGTGCTGGCGAGATACCGCTCACCCAGCTCCGAAAGGTCGTGGCCCCCGAGCCCTGCCAGGGCCGCCAGATAAGCCCCGTCGGCGGCGCCGGCGCTCGCCGCGAGGGCAGTGGCGAGATTGTGCATGTCGGGCAGCTCCATGGTGCCCTCGACGGCTGAGTGCGAGGCCAGGATCTGCTCCACCAGAGTCGAGCCCGAGCGCGGCAGCCCGACGACGAAGATCGGATCGGGCTGCGGCGCGCCCGCCCCGGCGCGGGCGAAGAAGCCCGCATCGAGGGTGGCGACCTGCGCCTCCACCGCGGCGCTCAGGCGGGTGTGATCGTAAGGCGCCAGCGCACGCCGCAGCCGCGCGCCCTGCGCATAAGCGTCGAACGCGCCGGCGGCGTCGTTGCGCTGCTCCAGCGCCTTGCCGAGCGCAAAGCTCATGTCGACCCGCTGCTCCGGATCGAGATCCCCGCGCGCCAGCTGCGCGCGCATCTGCGCAACATCGTCGTCGCTCAAACGCACCGTCTTGAGATTGGCGAGGCTCCAGAACGCATCGCCGCGTTCAGGCGCCAGATCGATGGCGCGGCGATACGCGGCGACGCCCTCCTCGGTGCGCCCGAGCGTCTTCAGCACGTGGCCGAGCGACACCCAGCTGCCGGCGCGGCGCGGATCCTCGCGCAACAGCGCTTGATAGGTAAGGGCTGCGTCGTCGTAGTCGCCGCGCTCGTTGTAGATCGCCCCCAGCAGGCGCCTCGCGCCCGCATTGGCGGGCTCGCGCTGCAGCAGGCGGCGCACTTCGGCAAGCGCGTCATCGACGCGGCCCAATCCCAGCAGCAATTGCCCCAGCGCGTGGCGCGCGTATGCGAAGCCGGGCGCGAGTTCGATGCAGCGGCGCAAGCACGCCTCTGCCTCGCCGTATCGACCCGCGCGCGCGTGCGCTTCCGACATCAGCCGCAAGCCCACGACATCGTGGGGAAACTGGCCGAGATAAGCCTCAAGGATAGCGTACGCCGCGCTTGCGTCGGCCTGCGCCAGCGCCCTGGCGGCGGCGGCGAGACGCGGCTCGGCGATGGGTGCGGCGGCGTAGCGCGCATAGGCGGATTCAGCCCCCGCTGCATCGCCTGCAAGCGCGAGCTGGTCGCCGAGTTCGCGCCAGATGCTGGGATGGGCGGGATTGAGCTCGGCGGCGCGGCGCAAGGCGATCGACGCCGGCAAGGCGTCACCTTGCGCCGCCAGGATCACGCCGAGCTGGCGTTGCGCGCCGAACCAGGCCGGACGCGCCAACGCGTCCGACTGCGCCAGCGCGCGCGCGCCGGCGAGATCGCCGCGCCGGCGCAGCGCCTCGGAAAGCACCAGCTTGGCGTCGCCATTGTCGGGCTCGGCTTCCAGCACCGCGCGCAGCAGCGTCTCGGCCTGCGCCGGCGCGCTGCGCAACAGCGTCAGCGCCTCGCCCATCAGCTTGGCGGCGGCGGTCATCGGCGTCAGCGCCCGGCGGCGCGGCTCGCGCGCTCGATCAGCGGCGCGATGCCGGGCAGCACCGCGGCGATCTCGGCCTCGCGGGCGCGCCACTTGTCAGGCTGCGGCTTCGACACGGTATGACGCGCCAACGGCAGCGCGCCCGCGAGTTCGCGGTCCCAGGCGAGGTCCATCGCCGCGCACAGCCGGCGCACTTCAGCATTGGGATCGGCAAGCAGCGCGTCGTAGCGGGCCGCCACCCAGCGCTCTCCCGGCAGCGCCTCTAGGCTGTCGAGCAGCGCGCCGGTTGCGGCCGCCCATTGCGCGGCGACGATCTGGTTGAGCGGCAGCGCCGCCAGATCGCGCCAGCCCGGAGTGAGCAACAGCGACCATGGCAGCGGCCCGCGCCAGCCCGGCAGATTGGCGTAGGTGCGGAACTTGCCGGACTCCCAGGCCTCCATCATCGAGGCCAGCACCTCGCGGGGGTCGCGGTGCAGATAGATGAAGCGCGCCTCCGGGAAAGCCTTGACGAGGAACGCCACCCGCAGCGCGTTCTTGGGCGTTTTCTCCAGCAGCCGAACGCGCCCGGCGGGAGCGGGCCTGCCCTCGCGGTCGCGCAGCAGCGCATCGAAGCGGGCGCGCAATGCGGCGACCGTCTCAGGCGTGGCGTCCTCAGCCGCAAGCGCGTTGGACTCCAGATTGCGCGCCGCGATGCTCAAGCTCTCGACGCCCTCGATGACGGCGTGGCTCTCGCCGCCGACGGTATGGAGCCCAGGCGCCTGCGCCAACGTTTCGAACAGCAGCGAGGAGCCCGAACGCGGCGGATTGACGATGAACACCGGCCGCTCGAAGCGCGGATCGGGTTCGCGCGGCAGCGTCAGCGCCGCCGGCGCGCGCGGGGGCGACTCGAGGCGCGGCTCGCCGCCGACTTCGTAGCGCGGTTCGCCCGCATTGGTGTCGCGGGTCCCGTCGGCCAGCGCCGGCGCGATCACCAGCAGCGACAGCGCCAGTTCGAAATTCGCGCCGTTCTGCAAGCCGATACGGGCCGCCCCGGCGACGCGCATTTGCGCAGCGAACGCATCGAGCGCTTCGCGGTAATGCGGCCAGCCCTGCTCGCGCACCCCATACGTGGACCAAAGCCCGCGCCAGACGTGCTTGAAGCGCGCGCACAATTGCGCGACCTGGGCTGCGCCGGGGCTGTCCGGAGCGGCTTGAGACAACAGGAAGTCGATGTGGCTTGCGACCTCCCACGGCGTCATCACCACCGCCGCGTTCTCGCGCTCATAGTCGAGCGCACGCAGATCAGCGCCGCTCGGCGCGACCGCGCGCGCGCTCCAGTGCGGCGGCGCCGGCGCACCCGGGGCGCGCGCATTGGCGGCGAGCTCCCAGAAGCCGGCCCCGCCCACGGTATCGACCACCAGGTGCACGCGCGAACGTTCGGCGTCGTTGATGACGCTGTGGCGGCTCCAGGTATCGAAGATCCAGCACTCGCCCGGGCCCATATTGATCTGCTGACCGCCGCAATTGAAGCGCACCGTCGGCTGGGTCAGAATCGGCACATGCACGCGCATGCGGTCGCGCCAATAATAATTAATGTCGACGTGGGGCGTGACTTCAGCGGCGCCCGAGAGGCGCATGAGCCGCGTGCGCCCGATCGAGGCGCCGAGCGCGCTCAGCACGTCGACGATGTATGGGCAGCGCTCAAGATGAGGCGTGGGCGCCATTTCGCCGGCGAAGCTCTCGTTCATGGGCTCGCCGCGCGCGGCCACCAGCGGCAGGAAATCGTTGCCGGCGAAGCCCTGCGGATGCGGCAGCCAAGCTTCGGCGTCGAAGCCGGCGATCTCGTGCGCCAGAAGGTCGGCGTCGAACTGCAGCGGCAATTGAATAAAACGAGCGTTGAGCTTCATGGGCGGCGATTATCGCGCCATCGCCCAGGCCCGCAAGGCGGAAAGCCTGTGACGGGCGGTCGCCCCGCCGGCGTTAACCGCGTCCCTACTCGGTCGGCTTGCGGGTCCACACCACGTAGGCTGCGCCCATCGCCGCCAGCGCGGTCGAAATCTGCACAGGAAAGAAATGCTCGTAGCCGAGGCTGGGAAACATCGGCCCGGCAAGCTCGAACACGGCTTCGCCGCCAAACAGCATGGCGGCGCCAAAAGCAAACAGCGCCGCAGCGCCCAGCCAACGCCACACCTGCTGGCGGCCCTCGCGGTCCCAGAGTCCCAGCATCGAGCCGGCGGCCTCGTCGCGATATCGTTCGTCGACCTCGTCTTTCAGCCGGTCGGCCACGTCGACGCCCAGCGCGCGCAGCTTGCGCTGATCACGCTCCAGCAATTGGTCGATGAGATCGCTGCGGTGCTTAGGCCGGTTGTTCGGCCGCTTCGCGGGCGCGGTGGTGGTGTGAAAGATGATGGTGGCGATAGCGTGATCGGCGGGAACCTTGATCGCGCGCGAGGTGAGATTGACCATCGACAGCAGCAGCCGACCCGACCAGCCCGGGTCGATGGTGGTGGAAATGTGCGACATGCCCATCGAGACCAATCCCACCTGGCTGTGGATGGAGGCGGCCAAGGAATGGTGCAACACCAGATATTCGCGCGTCAGCACCAGGAACTGGGCGCCCGGCGGCACCACGAAGTCGCCGTCGACCGGATCGATCACCCGCGCCTGGCCATCCTCGCGCACCACGGTCACGTCGGAGGCGTGGACGTCATAGCCGACCGGGGTCAGGCCCTTCTCTATGAACGGCACCATCCGGATGAGCTTGCGCTTCATCAGCCGTTCGATCGTGACATCCGTCACCACCGCCATGCGCCGTTCCCCCGCCCGATGTGTGAGAAGTTCTAGAGCCGTACGCTCAGCGCCAGCGCGCCGAAATCCTGGCGGCTGGGCTGGCCCTCGAACTCCTTGGTGCGCCAGACGAAAGTGTAGGCCAGCCGCCAATCGCCGGCGCTTAAGGTGACGCCGGTCTGGAAGTCGCCAACGTACGGGATGCGATCCACCGAGGCGCTGTCCTCGAAGGTGTTGCCGTCGAGAAATAGATTGCGCGCCACCGCCCGGCCCTGAACGCCGGCGAAGATCGACCATGAGAGGTGGCCGCCGCGGAAATGCTCGACGCCCGACAGCGAGGGCCGCACGCGCGGAGGCCCGTAGTCATTGTCGATGCGCTGGCCGATACGGGCGGCAAGACCCACCCGCGCCTCTGTGCGCAGGGTGCCCAACGTCGCCCCCACGCTCGGCGTCAGATCCGCCTCCAGCCCGCCCAGCGCATCGATGGACACGCGCAGCGCGCTGGGATCCCAGCGCCGGTCGAACGAGGCCGCGAACGCGAATTCGTCGTGCAACTGGCTGTCCCAGCCCAGCGGCTCGGGCGCGCCCAGGATCTGGTGGATGCCGCGCTGCGATTCCTCGCCCAGCGCCGAGGGCCCGACGATGCCGAACTCCAGTTCGTACGTGTCGAGGTGCTCGCCCGGCTCCTCAACCCCCACCATCAGCTGCATATAGAGCCACCCGGCGTAGGGGTGCTGATCCGGCGGCGCCGGCACGGCGTCGATGTCCTCGGGCGTGAAAATCGACTGGCCGAGGGAAACGCCCCAGAAATCGGCGTCGCCGCCCGAGAGCGGGCGGGTGAAGCCGCCAGTGCTGCGCAGCCAGTCCGGCACGCCCTCGCTCGGCGACACCCAGGCGAGCTTGATGCCGGAGGTGTAGTTGTCGTCGGCGCCGGAGGAGAGGCTGTCATTCTCCACAGCCAGGGAGAACACGCCCTTCTCGGCCGCCGCGCGCTGCGCATGCCCCACCCCGGGCAGCGCCGCCAGCGCGGCGCCGGCGAGCAGCGACATCAGGCGATGATGTCGGGTGTCAGCCTGTCCTCGATCCATTGGATTTGGTACCTCAACACCAATTTTAGCTTCTTCAGCCGGGCGAGCTGCAGCGCATCGCCCTTGGC
>CAZNTI010000125.1:0-6236 GCA_964575885.1 uncultured Terricaulis sp. | reverse complement strand
GTATCGACCTGCCGCAGGTGAAGAAGCGCGGCGCCCGCTATACGCCGATCGCGCGCCGGCAGGATCGCCCCGACGCCATCGCCTGGTTCTTGAAGAACCACCCAGAAGTGCCGGACTCAAAGATCGTCAAGCTTATCGGCACCACCAAAGCCACGATCGAGCAGGTGCGCAACCGCACCCACTGGAATTCAAGCCAGATCAAGCCGGTCGACCCGGTGACGATCGGGCTATGCACGCAGATCGAACTCGACGCCGTGGTGTCTGAGGCCGCCGCCGCCAAAGCGCGCACCGACGCGCGCGCCGCCAAGGCGGAAGGCCGCACGCTGAAGGCGGCGCAGGAAACCGTGCCAGCGGAAACCTACGACCGCGACGACTGAGGCCTGATAGCGCCCCGTCTCCTCAAGGCCCGGGACGGCCTATCCCGACCGCAGTGATGGAAAGCTTAGTGAGTCTGCAGCCGCTGCCGCATGACCTCAATTTCTTCTTTGAGCTTGAGTTTTTGGCGCTTCATCGCCGAAAGCCGGGCGGAATCCACGGCTGGCCGTTTGGCCTCAGTTTCGATGATCAAATCCAGGTCCCGATGCCGGGCGTCGAGTTCGCGTAAACGCTGCTCGATGGCCATGGGTGGACGCCTCCTTGGTTAGGACGAGTCCGGAGCATGGCGCCGAATTGGGGTGTTGTATAATCACATCGTGTTTCGCCCGTTCACCATCCCGCAGCCGTTCGCGTTTGCGGCAAAAAGGGCCGCGCGCGCTCAGGAAACGGGCGGGGCGGCCACGCCGGCCGCCCCGCAGGGCGCCCTCAGAAATTGTAGCGCAGGCCGGCCTCGATCACTGACGCACGGTTCTCGATGTCGAGGGTGGCGTCGAACAGATCGACGTCGGTCTCGACATCTTCGGTGGCGCGATAGCGGTACTGGCCGAACAGCGACAGCCGATCGTTGAGCGCGTAGGCGCCGCCGGCGATCAGCTGGTAGGCTATGACAGTATCTTCGTCGTCGACGATGCCCACGCCCGAGGGCGAGTAGTCGACATTGACGAAACCCGCGCCGACGCCCGCGCCAATGTAGGGCGTGAAGGCGCCGTAAGCGGTGAAGTCGTAATAGAGATTGGCCATCAGGAAGGTGGTGTCGACGCCGCCCTGGCCGTCATCGACGATCTCACCCACGGTCGCGCCCTGTTGCGGGGCGCCGCTCAGCAGCACGCCGACGTCTTCGTTGTCGAGGGGAATCCCGGCGGCCCGCACGTTGTTGTGCGTGTCGATATCGTTGCTCTGGTAAGCCAGTTCCAATTCGCCGCGCAGGCCGTTGGCGAAGCGGCGCCCGATAGCGGCGCTGACGGTGTAGCCGGTGTCGAATTCGGTGGTCCAGCCGAGCGGCGTGCCGGCCGGCAGCGGCGTGTTGTTCGGGATCGTGGTCCCTGTGCCGGTAAGAAAATCGCTGCTGAACGAGCCGCTATTGTCGGAATCGTTGAGGATGACGCCGCCCACGGTGACTGAGCCATAATAATCCTGCGCCACCGCCGGTGTGGCGGCCAAAGCGGCCGCGAGCGCGGCCAAGCGCAAGGTCGAACGAACCCTGGTCATTTTGTAACTCCCTTCGAGGCGATCGCTGACGCGGCCGCGCATTCTGCTGCAAACGCGCGGAAATACGGGAGTTTCGACGCATCGGATCACGGCCTGCGGCGATGACCTGCAGCTGCGCGCAAAGCGCTCAACCGGATGCCGTAAGCACCTGCACGCTGAACAGGCGCTTGGGATCGGTGTAGCAGGCGCGCACGTTAAAGCCGGCGCAGGCGGCGACCTCGGCGAATTCGTCGGGAGTGTATTTGTGGCTGTCCTCGATGTGGAGGCGCTCGTCGCGGGCGATGTAGAAGGTGCGCCCGGCGACAGTCACCTCGTGATCGGCGCGGCTGACAAGATACATCCGCATCGCCCCGCAGTCGCGATCGTAGCGCGCCTCATAGGCGAAGTTCTCGACCTTGAAATCCGATCCGATCTCGCGGTTGGCGTGAACAAGAATGTTGAGAATGAATTGAGCGGTGACGCCCGACGCGTCGTCATACGCGGCCAGCAGCGCGCGCTCGTCCTTCTTGGTGTCGACGCCCACCACCATGACGCCTCCCCCGCCCAGGCGCGCCCGCCAAAGCTTCAGCAGCGCGATGGCCTCGCGGCGGGTGAGATTGCCGATAGTGGAGCCCGGGAAAAACGCGGCCTGGCGTCCGCTGGCGACGATCTGGGGCAAGAGCTGCGGCGCGTTGTAGTCGCCGCACACCGCCTCCACCCGCAGCGCCGGGTATGCGGCCGCAATCGCGGCGGCGGCCACGGTCAGATGTTCACGTGAGACATCGATGGGCACATAGGCGCCGAGCGCCGGCAGCTGGTCAAGCAGCAGCGGCGTCTTGTGCGACGAGCCGCTGCCCAATTCGTACAACACCGCGCCCGGCCCGATGCAGGCGCCGATCTCGCCGGCATGGGCGCGCAAAATCAGCGTCTCCATGCGGGTGAGGTAGTATTCGGGCAGCGCACTGATGCGCTCGAACAATTCCGAGCCGCGCTTGTCGTAGAGGAATTGGCAGGGCAGCGATTTCTGCGGCCTCGACAGCCCGTCGAGCGCCGCCTCCAGGAATGTGCGTTCGCTCCAGCCCAGGTCGTGGACGATCACCTCGGGCGTGTGATCGCGTTTACGGTCAGGCATCGGCCGCGAGCCTTATGCCAGAAAACGCCCAGCGCGCCGCCGGCGGGAAGAAATTGCGATAAGTGGCGCGCGCATGCGCAGGCGGCGTCGCCACGCTCGATCCGCGCAACACCATTTGGCCGCTCATGAACTTGCCATTGTATTCGCCGACCGCGCCGGGCGCAGGCTGGTAGCGCGGGTAGGGCGCATAGGCGCTTTGCGTCCATTGCCAGACCTCGCCGAACATCTGCTTCAGGCCCTCGCCCAACGGCGGCGCATGTGGATGCAAGCGCTTGGGCGCCGGCGTCGCGGGATCGAGGGCGGCGCCGGCATGTTCCCATTCCGCCTCGCTGGCGAGGCGCCTGCCGGCCCACCGCGCATAGGCGTCGGCTTCGAAGAAGCTGACGTGACACACCGGCTCGTCCGGTTCGAGCGAGCGCACGCCCGAGAGCGTGAACAGCTTCCAGCGCGCCTCGTCGCGGCGCCAATAGAGCGGCGCTTCCCAGCCTTGCGCGCACACCGCGTCCCAGCCGTCGCTCAACCACAGCTCCGGGCGCACATAGCCGCCGTCTTCGATGAAAGCGAGATACTCGCGCGTGGTGATCAGCCGATCGGCAAGCGCAAACGGCGCCAGGAACACGCGGTGGCGCGGACTTTCATTGTCGAAGGCGAAGCCGGCGCCGGCATGGCCGATCTCCACCAGCCCGCCCTCGAACCCGATCCAACGCAGCGGCGCTGAAGCCGCCTGCGGGGCCGGCGTGTGGGGCTGATACGCGGGGGCCAGCGGATTGAGCGAGAACAAATGCTTCACGTCCATCAGCATCAATTCCTGATGCTGTTCCTCGTGCGCAAGACCCAGCGCCATCATTGCGGGATCGGCATCCTTCAGATGCGCGCACATCGCCTGGTCGACGTGCGCGCGATAGGCGTGCACGTCTTCGAGGCTGGGGCGCGAGATCAGGCCGCGCTGGGGGCGCGGATGGCGGGCGCCCTCTGTGTTGTAGTACGAGTTGAAGAGGTACGAAAACCGCGCATCGAACAGCCGGTAGCCGGCGCGGTCGCGCAGGAAGAACGTTTCCCAGAACCATGTGGTGTGCGCGAGATGCCATTTGGTGGGGCTCGCGTCGGCCATCGACTGCAGCGCTTGATCTTCCGCGCTCAAGCCGCGTGTGAGGCGCAAGCTGCGGTCGCGCACACTCTCGTAGCGGGCCTTGAGATCGCCAACATCAGAGCGCGCCGCAGAGAGGTGCGGAGAAGAGTCCATCGCGTCAACCGATCATTGCAGAGTTGGCGCTCCATGCGAACCCCCTAAAGCCCCTGCTTCGTGTAATTCGCGCAATGTACGCCTTGGTTACGCGCACGCGAGCGGCGCGGCCAAGCCGCGCGCGTGCAATCAAACCGTGAGCACGATCTTACCTGCATGGACGCCGGATTGCAGCCGCGCATGCGCGGCCTCCGCGTCTGCGAGCGGGAATGTCGCGTCGATCACCGGCTTGACCTTGCCGGCTTCCAGCCATGGCCACACCACCCGCTCCACCTCGTGGGCGATGCGCGCCTTTTCCTCGAGCGCGCGCGCGCGCAGCGTCGAGCCGGTGAGCGTCAGCCGCTTCAGCATCATACGCATAAGATTGAGTTCGACCTGCGGCCCCTGCAGGAAAGCGATCATCACGCAGCGCCCGAGATCGTTCAGCAGATTGAGGTTCTTCTGCACGTAAGGGCCGCCGACCATGTCGAGCACCACGTCAGCGCCGCCAGCTTCGCGCACCACGGCCTCGAAATCCTCGCTGCGATAATGGATCCCGCGCTCAGCGCCGAGGTGCTCGCCCAGGCGCCTTTCGGCCTCATCGCCTGCCGTGGCGAACCCGCGCGCGCCGTGCGCCCGGGCCATCTGGATGGCGGTGGTGCCGATGCCGGAGGCGCCGCCATGCACCAGCAGCGTTTCACCCGGCTTCAGCGCGGCGGACTCAAACACATTCGCCCAGACCGTAAACACGGTCTCGGGCAAGGCCGCGGCCTCCACCAGGTTGAGCCCGGTCGGAATGCGCAGCGCCGCGCCCTGATCGGCGAGCGCGTATTCAGCATAGCCACCGCCCGCCAACAGCGCCGTGACCTTGTCGCCGACATGCCAGCGGTTGACCCCCGCCCCCGCCTCCACCACTTCGCCGGCGACTTCGAGCCCCAAAGTCTCGGGAGCGCCGGGCGGAGGCGGATAGCCGCCCGCACGCTGCAGCAGGTCAGGCCGGTTAATGCCCGCGGCGGCGACCTTGATGAGGATTTCGCCCGCGCCGGGCTTTGGCACGTCGGCCTCGACCAGCTTCAGCGGCGCATCCGGCGCATGGGCGATTTTTCGCATGGTTTGCGGTCTCAGCACGCGCGCGCTCCCTTAAAGTGGCGAAAATTTCGGGTTAGACTGTCGGGCCTGGAGGTGAGCCCATGCTTGACGACGATCCCTTCGCAGCGCCGGTGCGCAAGCCCGTCTCGCTGGAGGCGCAGATCGAGAACGCCTCGATAGAAGACTTGGAGGATCGCATCGTCCGCCTCAAGGCCGAAATCGAACTCTGCGAGAAAGCCATAGCGGCCAAGCGCGCGCAGCGGGCGGCAGCCGATTCCGTGTTCGGCGCGCAGCGCTCATGACCCGTCCGGGACGCGGCCCGGCTCTTGCGAGCCCCCAGGCGACATGACCGATACGACCCAGCCTTCCCCCGTGAGGGGCGGTTTCGACGCCAAGCGAGCGGCCGATTTCGCCCGATCAGACTTGTTTGAGCGCACCTTCAAGGAAGGCATGACCCTGGTTGAAGAAACCGCGGGCTACCTCGACGGACCTGGGCGGGCGGCCTCCAAGCGGCTCTCCCGCGCCGCCGCACTGGCGTACGCGGGCGAAAGCATGCGCCTGACCACGCGGCTGATGCAGGTCGCGTCATGGCTCCTGGTGCAGCGCGCCGTCCGCGACGGCGAGATCGGGCTTAACGAGGCCGCCAGCGACAAATACCGGCTGATCTCGCGCGACCCGACGCCTGCTTCCGCGTTCGCCGGGGCCGAGGAATTGCCGGAAGCGCTCAAAGTGCTGATCGAGCGCGGCAACGCCATTTACGAACGCGTGCGCCGGCTCGACGACAGCATGTACGAGGGCGGGGCCGAGGCCGCCAACCCGGTGTCGGATCAACTCGCCCAGCTCGAAGCGGCGTTCCGGCGCTAGCCTCCCTCCAGCTCTTCCAACAGCGCCGGCATGTTGTAAACGTCGCGAAGCGCCAGCTGGATCGCGGTCGAGGCCACCGTCACCGAGCGGTTGAGCGCGCCGTCATAGAAATACTCCCCGCCCAGCGAGTGGATGTTGCCGTCGAACACCGCACCGACCACCCGGCCCTCGCGGTCGAGCAGCGGGCTGCCGGAATTGCCGCCGATGACATCGGTTGAGGTCGAGACGTTGAAAATGGTCTGCGCATCGAGTCGCGGGCGCGCATCGATCCAGGCCTGGGTCAGCGCGAACGGCGCTTCGCCGGTGGCCCGTTCGTACAAGCCCCCGAGGCGGGTGAACGCCCCGACCGCGGCGCCGCCCGGCTCG
>CAZNTI010000124.1:0-6262 GCA_964575885.1 uncultured Terricaulis sp. | reverse complement strand
CACTTTGTCTTCGCGGCTCAAGGCTTCGTATTGCGGGAAGCCCTTGAGCGCGCTGAGCTCTGGATCGCTCGGAAAATCATTGAGATCGCAATGAGCGTTCCAGTCGACATCGACAGTCGTATTCCAATTGTGCGCTTTGCCCAGTTCGTAGAGCCGGCGGATCTTGGCGTTGGCGCTGTCATAATCCCAATTAAACGAGCCGGTGAGCGGAGTGTGGAAAATCTCACGAATGGTTTCGACGTCGTTGACGCTCAGGTCTTCCGCCTCCGGGGCCGGAAAAGAGCGCACGCCTGGAGGGGGCGACTCAACGATGGTAACGCGCATGGCCTTGCTCCTGAAAAAATGACGCTGGCGTCAGCTTTAACGCGTTGAGATGACGCGCATTGATCCAGATCAATGTTTTCGCAAGGCGCCGCGTGGCTTGGGCAGAAGCGGTGACTAATGTCAGGAAATCGCTCACATTTTGGCGGTCAATCCGCGCGCCCAAGCCAATCATGGCTGAAGACGCCGAGGCGGCGCGTCAGCGCCAACAGAAAAGCTGTGGACCACGCAAACAAGATGACGCCGTTCGCCGCCTCGATGGCGCTGATCAAACGCCAGCGCGGCGAGAGCACGATGTCGCCAAAACCAAGCGACGCGAACGCGGTGGTGGAGAAGTAGAGCGCGTCGGTGAACGCGGCCGCCTCGCCCAATAATTGGTAGAGCCAAGCATAGGCCCAGATTTCCAGAGTGTGCAGCGCAAACACGCCGAAGACGCCGAGCAAAACAAGTATGCCGGCGCGGCCATGACTTTCATGCGCGCGCAGTCGCGATCCCCCGTGCGCCACGAGCCTCGTCAGCAAAACGAGGCCCCAGAAGTGCATGAGCACCGTGATAGCAACCATGCCACTCGCCAAGGCGAGATTGCTGACGAGGCGGCTCAACTCGCCGCTCATGGACGTTAGAGCGGCTCGACTGAAGTCACGCGATACGTGTGCTCGCCTTCGTCTTCTTGGATTGTGATGTATTCGCCATAGACAAAGCGGTGCTCTCCCAGCCGGTAGGCCGGATCGTCATCCTCGCCGCCATCATCGAAATCGTAGTGGAACGCCCACGAGCCGCCCGGCCGGCGCCGCAAATAGCCTTCTTCATGCTCGCGCGCGGCGTGAAAGCGCACGACCCGGCATGCTTCCTTATGGACGCGTGCAGTCTCGATATCGAGGCGGCCGTCCTTTTCGAGCGGCGCCACCACCGTGTAGCCGATGTGGGGATCCCCTTCCGGGTGGCGTGGCTCGCGCGCCAATTCGAGGCGGATTGAGCGGAAATTGGCGGGCAGGTCGAGCGTGGCGTTGGCTGTCATGTCTTTATCTCCGTGGGAGAGACCAACACAGATTTAAAGGACGGCGATTGCGTCGGATCAAAAGGTGATGACGGTTAGTTGCGGCCTTCTCATGTATTTGAAAACGCCGCTTCGGGTGCTGCTGGTGCATCCGGGCGGTCCCTATTGGCGCGGCAAGGACAAGGGCGTCTGGTCGATCCCGAAGGGCCTGCCCAACCCTGGTGAGGAACAGCTCGACGCCGCGCAACGCGAATTTCTGGAAGAGACCGGCATCACACCGCGCGGCCCCTTTCTTGACCTCGACACGCTCAAGCAAAAGAGCGGCAAGCTTGTTCGATGCTGGGCTTTCGAAGGCGACGCAGGCGCGAAGATTGCTCCAGGTCCGTCGCGGTTTGAAATGGAATGGCCGCCACGCTCCGGTAAGCGCGCCTGCTTTCCGGAAGTCGACGAGGCGCGCCTCTATGAGATCGACGAGGCGTTGCGAAAAATCCTGCCAGGACAGGCAGGCTTTATTCGCGCGCTCGCCGTGCGTGCGCTTTAAGCTTCTTTGGCGTCGGCCCCCGGCGCTGGCGACTGTGCCTATTTGAGTTCTGACTGCACCTCGGCGACTAGGTCTTCGACATCTTCTGCCAGTTCGGCCGCCGCGCCGCGCACCGCCGCACAAGCCTCGAGCCCCTGCTTTAGACCTTTGCGCAGCATCGGGCGAGCCGCACGAAGCAGCTTGGGCTCATTGGCGGCAAGCGCGATCGCGCCAACGCCCAGGCCCAATACGACAACGCCTCCCAAAAACCGCGACGCCAGTCCCACCCAATCCTCCGTTGCACCTCGGGGCCGACCTTGGCGGGCGCGCAGCCGGCGCGCCTTGTGCTCGATCAAATCCTTCACTTGCGCTCGATCATGGAGCGCGTGCGGCGAGCGGCTCAAATCCCTTGGATGACCCTGCCCCTGTCTTTGCCGGCGCCGCCCCCGCCATCAGCGACCTTCTCGAAGACGAACTTGTCAGCGAATTTCTGCGCCGTCAGATCGAATCGCGGAACAGCAAAGGGCCTCGTGGCGCACGGCCCAACCTTGATCAAGACGGTTCTCACCCATCGCCTGTCGACTATCTGACGATGCGGTGAGTTTAGCCCGCTCACAGGCGCCAGCGGAGCGATGCTTGCCTTGCTTTCGGGTCCGCAATTTGAGCCAGCGCAAAAAAGGCCTCGCATGGGTGGCTAAAAATGAACGCGTTAGCAGGCGCCGCTCATGTCCACCGCTGAAAATCGCGAGCGAATTATTGATATCTTGAACGCCGCCGACGATCTGACGCTCGCCACGGTGCGCGATGACGGCTACCCGCAGGCGACAGTGGTGAGCTTCGTCAATGACGGGTTGGAGATCTATTTCGGTACGGGCGCCCAAGCACAGAAGGCCCTGAACATGGCGCGCAACAACAAGGTCGCGCTAACTGTCACATTACCTTACAAGGCCTGGGACGAGATCAAAGGCGTCAATCTCGCAGGCCGCGCACACAAGATCTCGGAGGAGGAATTTCGTCACGTTGGCGAGCTGATGTTGAAAAAATTCCCGCAGATTTTCCAGTACGCTGATTTTGGCGACGGGATGGATATGGCGCTCTTCCGAATAGATCCAGAAGTCGTTTCTATTCTCGATTACGCGCAAGGGTTTGGACACACCGAGTTCATTGACCTGCGCTGACGCAAGCGTCCGCGTGTCGCACGGCCAAGTGAGCGCGTGTCGTGCGCCCAACCGATGTCATCCACCGCGCACAGCCCCCCAAGCCACGTGCCAAAGCAGATAATAGCCCATGCGAAAGGCGTACATCGCCAAGAAGCCGAAGCGCCGCAGGAGATAAATCTCGGCAACGCCAAACCCCATGAGGTGAAGCCCAATGATGCCCGTCATTGCGCCTTCAACGCTCAACCCCTGCAGCGCCGCTTCCGGGGTGGCCGACATCGCCATGACCGCCCATGGTCGCCTTTGCGCCAAACTCGGCGCCGTCTGGAGAATTGCAGCGAGGGGAAGTAAATGCAGCGCAACCTGGGCGGCAAAGCCCATGGCTGCGTAGTAAAGCAGCGCCCATGGTAGCGGGGCGTTGATGCCGGCCGGCAAACCGATCAAGCGATCCACGGCGACAATGAGGGCGCCAAACCCCAGAACGCACATAGCCACCACAACAACGGCCTCTGTGCGCGGGACGCCCCAGAAGCCGGCTCGCTTCAACTGCGGCGCGATGGGGAGAGCGATCCCGCCGAGCGCCGCGAAGCACAGCGCGGCTGGAAGGGCGCCGAAAAAGCGGGCGAACCATGATTGCAACTGAGGCGCGGAAAGCCACGCCGCGAAAGTCGCGAACACGGCGACCGTCACAAGGGTGATGTTCGAACCGCAGGAACGTCGCACAACCCTACCCCACCGGAAGTGATGACTCTTCATGCTTACAAGATCAGCATTGAAATCGTCGATCTCGGCGGGAAAGAGTTTTTCTGCTCCCTCCCACGATATCATCTGCGGTTCCACGCGTGCGCCGTGACGCGTGAGATAGGCCTCGAGTTGCTCAAGGCCCTCTTCGTTTTCGCCGTGCCGCCGCGCGGCCCCCTTTACGGCGCGCGCAGCTTCGGGCGTGCCTTTCCAGGCGATGAGGACGCGCTTGCCCAACGTGTGCGGCTTCATCCACCGCGGCAGCATTAGTACGGGCGCGGCCCCGCCAAGCAACGCGCCAATCAAGAGCTCCGCTTCCACGCCGTCCATGCGGTCAGGTTGGCCGGCGATGACGAGATCGCAAGTCCGGGCAGCGCGCGCCGCACAGTCGCGAATGTCCGAAAAGAAGAGGTCGCGAACATGAACCGTAGCCGCGTCCCATCGTGATGTCGGCCGATGCCGAATAGTGCACGCTGCGCCACTGTCGCAAACCAATCGAAACCATTGGCGGCGGTCAGTTCGGCGGCGCGATAGAGCAGATACGTCTCGACGGTCTCACGCGCAGTGAAATCGTCGCCGACGAATTCAACGCGCCATTGCGTCTGATCGAGCCGGGTTTCGGCATAGCCGCTCTCGCCGTCCCGCGCTTGATAAAGCCCCGTGGTGGCGCAAGCGGCCAATGTGAGCGCCGCGCACAAGGCCGCAATCGCCGGCCAACGCATCGCCATGAGAACCTCCTTCAGGTTCTCGTCTTCATGAACCTTGCGGCCCCTGCCCGCTTTGATCCGGCTCAAGCGCAGCCTCGAGATCGATGCTCAGTTGCTTCAGCATCGCCTCACGCGCGGCGTCGCCCGACGCGCGTTCGAGGCCGGCGTTAAGCCGGGTCAAGAATTCAGACCGTTGATTGTGCCAATCGAGACGCGCGGCTTGTTCAGCTGAAATCCGTGCCTGACGCTTTTCACGTTCAGGCTCCCGCGCACGCGCCAGCTTATAGCCTGCATCGATCTCGGCTTCGATGATCTGCTGTTCGGTGAAGCCGGCGTGGATCAGCCGCCGCTTCAGGCCCCGCAGATTCTCAGGCTCGCCGTGCGTGAGGAAAATCGCACCCGACGGATCGCGCGCCTTGATCCAATCGACGAGCCCATTAGCGTCGGCATGTCCGGAATAGACATCGATTGAACGGACGTGCGCGCGCACCCGGACCTCGTCACCCTGAATGCGAACGGCTTTTCGGCCCTCCTGGAGCAGACGTCCCAAAGTGCCGATGGCCTGATAACCCGTCAGCAGCACGGTGGCGTCGTCGCGCCAAAGCAATCGCTTCAGATGGTGGCGCACGCGGCCAGCGTCGCACATGCCGCTTGAGGCGATGATGACGTGCCAGCCGCGCATGCGGTCGATAGCGCGGCTTTCATTGACGCTTTCAGTGTAGCGGAGCCAGGGCGAAGCTCTGAGGCGCTCGAACGGATGCTCGCCATTCTCGAAGCGGCCGTGGCGCAGAAAAGTGTCGCTCGCGCGAATCCCCAAAGGCGAATCGAGAAAGATAGGCCCGCGTGGCCCCTCTCCCGCCTCCATCACTTCAATCAGGTCGACGATCAGCTCTTGCGTGCGCTCGACAGCGAAGGCCGGAATAAGCAAAGGCCCGCCGGCGGCGTGCGCGGCGAGCATTTCTTGCGCCAGCGCTTTACGCCGCGCCTCGGGCGTGGGCGCGGGCCCGCGTTCGACATCGCCATAGGTGCTCTCGACAATGAGATGCCCGGCACTAGCGGGTCCTTCTGGGTCTAGCGCGAAGTCACGACCGCCGGGACCAACATCGCCGGAGAACAGCAAACGCTGCGGATACTCGCCATCCTCTGCCTCGACTTCGATCGAGGCCGCGCCCAATATATGTCCCGCGTTCCACCAGCGGCCCTTCACGCCTGGGGCGACATCGATCCAGGTCTTCATCGCTACGCGCTGAAACAGCGCCATGGTCTCGTCGGCGTCGTTGCGGGTGAAAATCGGCTGTAACTCGCCTTCGCCATGGCGGTGGCGGCGCCGATTGAGCGCTTCGACTTCCATCTCCTGAATGGCGCCCGCATCAGGCAGCATGACGCGGCAAAGTTCGATCGTCCCGCGCGTCGCGAAGATGCGCCCGGTAAAGCCTGCAAGCGCAAGCTTGGGCAGAAGCCCGCTATGGTCGATATGGGCGTGGGTCAACAGCACCGCATCGATGCTCTTGGCCTCGAACGGAAACGGCTCGTAATTGAGCGCCTTCAGCGTCTTCGAACCCTGGAAGAGACCGCAATCGACCAGAATGCGCGCCTTGTCGCTTTCGAGCAGAAAGCAGGCCCCGGTCACGCATCCAGCCGCCCCGAAGAAAGAGAGTTTGACCGCCATGAACTCAAGCTGAGCACGCCGCGACGCGGTACAGCTTGCGCTGGCTCAAACCGGGCCGGATTGAATCGGGTAAAAGCGGCGCTAGCTCTAGGCTCGCCCCCCCAAAAGAGCCGGAGAAATGCATGCGCGGACGCCATCTTGAACGACACC
>CAZNTI010000123.1:0-6277 GCA_964575885.1 uncultured Terricaulis sp. | reverse complement strand
CGCGCCTGAAACAAATCCCGACAGGTTGCGCCGCATCCGCGTAAAGGATTTGGCGCCGTTGCGCGAAAGAGGGCCGGACGGCGCCTTCAAGGTGAAGCAGGTTAGCAGCGTGATTGAATGCGCAGCCCATTGCGACGTTCCGTTCTGGAATGACTTCGTCATGGACCTTAAGGGCCGCCCTGTGCCGCCGTCGCACGCAGTCGCGCTACTGAAGCTTGAGATGACGCGCGCGAACAGCGAAGAACCTAAAAATGCGAAGCTGCGCGACGCAGTCCGCGAAGCGTTAAGCAGCTATGTCGTGTTCATCGCTGGCGTAAACATCTATGATGAGCCGATGTCCGTGACCTATCGGCGTCTTGACTGGTTCGGTCGGGTAAAGGGTCCCCGCGCCTACGCCAGAGATCCAACCAAAATGTGAGCGAGCTTCCATGGCGCAGATGAATTACCTCACCCAATGCACGTTCGACTTCGGCGCCGTGGCGCAGCTGCCGCGCGTGCTTGGCGCGCACGGGGTCAAACGCCCGTTCGTGGTCACCGATCCGGGGCTCAAGGCTAACGGATTGCTGGATCGGCTGCTGGCCGCACTCACCGAACCACCCGCCGGCGTGTTCACCGACACACCCGCCAACCCCACCGAGAGCGCCTCGGCCGCCGCGGCCGGCGCCTACCGTGAAGCCGGCGCCGACGGCATCGTCGCTTTCGGCGGCGGCTCCTCCATGGATCTCGCCAAGGCTGTGGGCCTGATGGCGACCCATGAGGGCCCGTTCGAACGCCTGGGCGCCAGCCTGCGCGGCATGAAGCACATCGGCAAAATCCCGCCGCTGGTCGCCGTGCCCACCACCGCCGGCACCGGCAGCGAGGTGTCCCCCGGCGCGGTGGTGATCCTCGACAACGGCCGCAAGGAGACCTTTGTCTCGCCCCACCTCGTGCCAGCCGCCGCCGTCTGCGATCCGGAGCTTACGCTCGGCCTGCCGCCGCTGCTCACCGCCGCCACCGGCATGGACGCCATGACCCATTGCATCGAAGCGGTGCTGACCCCGGTCGTGCATCCCCCCGCCGAAGCCATCGGCGTCGACGGCGCCGAGCGTATCGGCAAAAACATCGAGCGCGCGGTGAAAAACGGCGCCGACCGCGACGCGCGCTGGCAGATGATGATGGGTTCGTTCGAGGGCGCGTTGGCGTTCTCCAAGGGCCTGGGCGCCGTGCATGGGCTTTCCCACGCGCTCGGGCGCATCCATGAACTGAAGCTGCACCACGGCACGCTGAACGCGGTGATCCTGCCGCACGCTTTGGCGATGATCGGCAATGCGGCGGAGGAAAAGTTCGCCCGCTTGCGCCGTGCGCTGGGGCTCGCGCCGAACGGCGACCTGCCCCAGTATATCGCCGACCTGAACGCGCGCATCGGCCTGCCCGCGAACCTGCGCGCCATGGGCGTCACCCAAGCGCACTTCTCCGACGCGACCCGCGATTACGCCGTCAGCGACCTCGCCACGATGTCGAACGCGGTGCCCTTCGACGGCGAGAAGTACAGCGAATTGTTCGCGCGCGCGCTGTAGGCGGCCGATGATCACAACCATGGTCACGCCGCGCGCCGCCGGAAACCGGCTTGAGGCGCACGTCGAAGGATGGTCCGAGCCGATCTATTTCGAGTGGCGCGGCGAGGATGGTCCCTGCCGGCGCCGCGCTCGGACGATTTCGCGCTGCTGGCGGCCTTGAGTTGCGCCATGGCGCGGGGCGGGCGGCTGCATGTGCGCGGCCGCGTCGATGCGCGCTTGCTCGCCAACGCCGAGAAGTTCTGCGAGATCTGGGCTCATTGGTATCCCCAAAAATACAAGCCCGTGCGCGTCGGCGCCGACGAGGAACTGGTCCCGCAGCAGGCCGACCCCAGGCAAGGTTATGCGTTCGCGGTGTCCGGCGGATTGGACAGCCTGTATTCGCTAATGCGCAACGCCGAGGGCGCCGACGGGCGCCTGACCCGACGTGCAGCGCTTGGCTATTTGATGCGTTGGCGGAGCAACGACGACGCCGCTGACACCGGACTTACTGAAGCGCGGGCGCGCATCACGGCTGCGCATTTCGGCCTGCCGTTCGCGGTCTGCACCACCAACTGGCGCGAGCGCTGCACCGACTTCTTTTTCGACCACAGTCACGGCATCATCGCCGCCGCTCATGGCCTCAACGCCATGGCTGCGGGCTGCGTTCTTGCGGCCGACTACAGTTACGAAGACGAGGTCGTGCTAACGCCGCGCGGCAACAATCAAACCACCGTTCCGCTGGTGTCATCGTCGCTGTTTGAGTCCGTCAGCTACGGCGCCAGCGCCGCGCGCCTCGAGAAGATGCGCGCCGTCCACGCCCGCCCGGGGCTGGTCGATCACATCGTGGTCTGTCACGCAAAGCCAAGCGGACGCGCAAACTGCGGACGCTGCGAGAAGTGTGTGCGCACCGGGCTTGAGTTGTTCGTAGTCAGCGGCGATCCGGCGCCGATCCTGCCACGCCTTCCCGATCCCTGGCGCGTCGCCTGGATGAAGCCAATGGCGCTGGGTTCGGTCGTTTTCTACCGACGCCTGCTCAGACTATGGCCGGCCAAGCGAACGCTGCTGCGGCTTGGGGTCGAGTTCCTGTTGTGGCGTTCGACGCTTCAGCAAAGCCCGCTCATGCGCGCGCTGAAGACCGTCGAGCTGCGGCTGCGTCCTCGGCGCGCCGCCTCTCGATCCATTGACCGCGTTCGCGAACCGATTTGTTCAGGCTGACGCGTCAAGCTTTGCCTACGTCGCGCTGATCGACGCCGCCCGCCCCCCTACTCCACCCGCGCCAGAAAATCCAACAGCGCGTCCCACGCCTCCGGCTCCTCAAGCGTCGGCGCGTGGCCTACGCGCGCGACTTCCGCCACCGCAAGATCGGGCTTCAGCCCGCGCATGTAATCAACCGTCTCCGCCTCCAGCAGATCGGAAAGCGCCCCGCGCACCAGCAGCACCGGCTTGGCCGCCAGCGGCGCGAATAGCGGCGTCATGTCGAGAACCGGCGCAGTCTCGGCGTCTGCGAAGGCGAGCGCGATGGTGGGATCGTAATCAGCCTCCAATAGACCATCGTCGCGCTGCCGCCAGGTGCGCCGCGCGAACATCTCCCAGAACGCCGCATCATCGGCCCGATCGGGATACGCTGCGCCCGCTATCGCCTTCACTGCTGCGGCGGCTTCAGCCCAATTCGCCGCCGGCTTAGCGCTGCCGACGTAGGCGCTGATGCGCCTGACGCCCGCTTCGCCAAGCTTGGCGCCGATGTCGTTCAACGCCGCCGCCGCGACCCGCTCAGACGAAGACGCGGCAACGATCATGGTGATGATGCCGCCCATCGACGTGCCGACGAACACCGCCTTCGGCACGGCGAGTTGATCGAGAATGCGCACCACGTCCTGCGCGTAAACCATCGGCACATAATGCGCCGGATCGGGATCGTTGGCGCTTCGTCCGCGCCCGCGCATGTCGGGCGCGAGCACCCGCCGCCCCAGCGCCGCGATCCGCGGCGCCACCACCTCGAAGTCGCGCGAATTGCGCGTCAGCCCATGCAGGCAGATCACCGGCAGGCCGGTCTGCGGCGCGAGCGCTGCATAATCGCGCACGTATAGCGCCAGTCCATCGGCGGTGGCGACGATGCGTTCCTCGAAGCCACCGATCACCGCCTGCGCGCTATCCATGCCTAGTTCCTTATCCCGGCGCCCGCTCTTGCGTGAGCGTCGCATTGGCGTCCACGTACGCGACCGCACGCATCGCCTGCAGCCGCGCGAGCCAGCGCGCCTGGTACGCTGCGCGCTCGCTTGCGGGAACCGGCGCGCAGGAGCGCAGCACCACTTCCGCCGCCCCGACCGTAAAGCGGTCGAAGCAGAGCCCGGCGAGCGCCGGCTGGCGGCGCAATTGTGCGTCGATCTCGCGGCCGGCCGCGGCGGTCTGGCCGCGCGCTGCGCGCGCCTGCGCCTGCGCGATCGGGCCGGTTCCGCGAAACCGCACCACGAAGCCGACCGGCGCGGCCGCCTGAGCCTGTGTTTGTGCTGGAGCTTGCGCCAGCTCAACGGGCGCCGGTGCGCGCGCATCCGCCGGCCGCCATGGCGCCGCGATCATCAAAGCGACGGCCATCAAACCGGCGCTGACCGCGATCCCCCAGGTGCGCAGAGCGTTTGCATTCATGCGCATGAGCTTCGCGCTTGCGACGCGTGCCGTAAAGCCCTCACGGCGTCGCCGCGGCCGGCGCCAGATCGGCGCTGGCGCGGGTCAAATCCAACAGCCCACGCCCACTCGGGCGCGCACACGTCGGCGAACCGGCCGCAATCGGGGTCGCGTTGCGCGAGCGCGCGCACTCGATCTCCCCGAAATTGGCCGCGTGCGGGGCGAGCGCTCGCGTGAACAACAGATTTTCCAACGGCCGTCCACGCAGCCCGCTTTGCGCCGCCAGCAGGGCCAGCGCCGCCGATACGTGCGGCGTCGCCATCGAGGTGCCTTGCAGATAGGAATAGTAGCAGCGCTCGGTCGAGCTCTGATTGGCGGGGTCGTAACACCCCGACTGCGTCGTGCGGGTCGAGAGCACGCCGTCGGGGCGTCCGTCGCTGTCGCTGTCGGCGAACACGTCGCCGCCCGGCGCCAGGATGTCCACCTGCGGTCCGAAGTTCGAGTAGAACGCGAGCCCGCCGCGCGCATCATTGGCGCCGACCACAACAACGTTATTGCAGTTTGCCGGCGCGTAGAGCGCGGCTTGGTTGGCCTTGTTGCCGGCGGCGACGACGACGACCACGTCGCGCGCCACGGCGGCGTCGATGGCGGCCTGCATCGAAGCCGGGCACGGCGCCTGGATGGTCAGGCTCATGTTGATGATGGCGGCGGGCGCGCTGTTGGCGATCTGCTGGCCATTGGCCGAGACGGCGGGCGCAATCCCCGCCGCCCATCGGATGCCTGAGACGATGTCGGCCAATTCGCCGCCGCAACGTCCCAGCACCCGCACCGGCACCACCGTTACGTTCCAGGCGCCGCCGGCGACGCCGACGCGGTCGTTGGTGGCTGCGACGCCGACGGTGCCGGCCACATGCGTACCGTGATACGAATTTTCGGTGGCCGCGCCGCAGCGATCGCCGGCATCCTGGGGATTGGCGTCGACGCCGTCGCCGTCGCCGCCGCGCTCAACATTGGCGATCATGTCGATGCCGGGCGCGAAATTTCCCGATGCCTGGATCTCCGGATGCGTGAGGTCGAGCCCGGTGTCGAGCACCGCCACGCGGACCTCGCGCGAGCCGACCTGCTGGGCCTCCCAGAACGACACGAAGCCGGCGCCGCCGGGTGAGAAACCCTCACCGGCGCCGCGCGGGCGGTAGTGCCATTGCAGGGCGTAGAGCGGGTCATTCGGCACACCGCCAGCGGCGCGTGGCGGCGATGCCGGCGGCTGCGGCTGTTGCGTCGTCGGCGCCGGCTGCTGCTGCTGCTGACCCGGCGCTGGCTGGGTCGGCGCTTCATCGCGACGCGGCGCCCGCGAGAAGCCGCTATCGGCAATGTAGTTCGGCTCGACATAGTCGAACTGCGCCGACGCCTGCAGGCGCTGGATGGCGCAGCGCGTCGCTAGCGCCAGATCGCCTTCAAGCTGGCTTTGCGTGACGATGCGCGGACAGCGATCCGCCTGATTCCATTCGATCGCGTCCGGCGCGGCCTCGGCGTACGCGGGCGCACTCTGCTGACCGAACAAGCGCGCCGTCGGGCTCGCGCCCGAGGGCGCGAGATCGACGGTGACCATGCCGCCGGGACGCACCTCGATCTCGCCAGCCACGCCCAAGCGGCCCAGAACGTCGCGTGCGGCGTTGCGTGCGGCGTCCGCGGCTGTGGCCTCGGCGCGCGCACGCACCTGGTCGATCATGTTCTCGGGCAGCTGCTCGAGCGCATCGTCGCCGTTGAGACGCAGCGCCCGCACGAAATTGCTGGCGAGCCCCATCGCCGCTGCGGTCTCGTCGAGCTGCTGCTCGACGCGCGCGCCTACCAGGATCTGGCCCGGCGCTATCAGCACCGGCTCAGGCGCCAGCAACGCCGCGATCTGATCCTGCGGCTGCACCGACCCGGACAGGGCGCGGGCTTCGAGCGGCACCTGCTCCAGCGGCGCCGGACCCGGGGGCGGGTCGGCCTTTTCGAAAATCCGGCCCAGCTGATCGCAGGCGCTCAGCACGAGCAAAGGGGCCAGCGCCAATGCGGCCAGACTCCAGCGGCGATGCGACATGCTTGGCTCCCCACACGTTTTCGCAGAAACTGGAGGT
>CAZNTI010000122.1:0-6286 GCA_964575885.1 uncultured Terricaulis sp. | reverse complement strand
GGCGGCGCCGAAATCGTCGGCCTTCTGAAAACCGGCTCGGCCTTCTACGCCCCTGCGGAAAGCGCGATAGTGATGGCCAAGTCCTATCTGCGCGATAAGAAGCGTTTGCTCCCCTGCGCCGCCAACCTCACCGGTCAATACGGCCTGAACGACATGTACGTTGGCGTACCCTGCATCATCGGAGCCGGGGGCGTGGAGAAGGTGGTCGAGATCGAACTGCTGCCCGAGGAACGCGCCATGTTCGACCACTCGGTGAACGCGGTGAAAGGCCTGGTGGAGGCGTGCAAGGGGATCGACGCGAGCGTGGGCTAGATCGCGCAATGAAGCTTCGCTAGTCGCAGTGTTGAGATCTTTTATTTGACTCCCGGCCCCACCCTCACCACCGCGCGCCTCATCCTGCGTCCGCCGCTGCACGATGACTTCGACGCCTTCGCCGCCATGGCGCAGGAGCAGGAAACAATGCGCTTCATCGGCGGCGTTGTTCCGCGCGACGCAGCCTGGCGGTTGCTAGCGACGCTCGCGGGCTCCTGGGCGCTGCTCGGCTACGGGATGTTTTCTGTCGTCGAGCGCGATACCGGCCGCTGGATCGGCCGGCTGGGTCCGTGGCGGCCAGGCGGGAACGAAGGCGGCTGGCCCGGCAACGAGGTCGGCTGGGGTCTGATCGCCGCAGCCCAGGGCAGGGGCTTGGCGCAGGAGGGCGTGGCCGCGGCGATGGACTGGGCTTTCGACACGCTCGGCTGGGAAGAAGTGATCCATTGCATCGAAAAGCCCAACGCGCCCTCGATCGCGTTGGCGTTGCGGCTCGGTTCGCTCTTGCAGCGCGCCGATGTCGGCCTCGCGCCGCCCTTCCAAGATCGCACCGTCGACATCTATGGCCAGTCAAAGGCGCAATGGCGGGCCCGGCGCTAGTGCAGGTGTTGGCGGCCCAGGTCGAATTGTCGCTTCGGCCTTGCCTGGGTCGTCGAGACGCACGATTTCTATCCTGAAGTCGGGGGGTTAGGCGGCATGACAAGGTTTGCTTTGGTGGCGCTGGCTATGCTGGTGCTGAGCGCGAGCGCCGCGGCGCAGCAGGCGCCGGCCCCCGTTGCCCCGATCAGCGCCCAACAGCAGCGCGCCGTCGACACGCTGCGCGCCCGCGCCCTCGAGAGTGACCTGGCGTGGGAGCTGGTCGAGAGCCTCGTCACCGAAGTCGGCCCGCGTCTGGCCGGCTCGGAAGCGGAGGCGCGCGCTCGCGACTGGGCGGTGGACCGGTTGCGCGCCGAGGGTTTCACCAATGTCCGCATCGAGCCGTTCACCATTCCGTTCTGGGATGCGGTCCGCGAGGAAGCGGCGATCGTGGCCCCGACACAGCAGCCCATGGTGATTGCGGCGCTCGGCGGCTCACCATCGACGCCCGCCGGCGGCCTCGAGGCGGAGATTGTGCGCTTCTCCGACATGGCGGCGCTGGAAGCGGCGCCCAACGCCGCAGTCGCCGGCCGCATCGTATTCATCGACGAGGCCATGACCCGCACCATGGACGGCGCCGGCTATAGCGCAGCGGTGCGAAAGCGCAGCCAGTGCGCGCCGGTGGCGCAAGCCAAGGGGGCGCTCGCGTGCTTGATCCGCTCGGTCGGCACCGACGCCCATCGCTTCGCACATCAGGGCGGCAGTTCCCGGCAGGCGCAAGGCGTGAGTTTGCCGGCAGCGGCGCTGTCGCCGGCCGACGCCGATGTGCTGGCGCGGCTCGCCGCGCGTGGCAGTGTGCGCGTGCGCCTCAACATCGAAGCCGACATCCGCGACAACGCGCCGTCCGGCAACGTCATTGCCGAGATTCGCGGCCGCGAGCGTCCGGAGGAGATCGTGCTGCTCGCCGCTCACCTCGATTCCTGGGATATGGGGCAGGGGGCCATCGATGACGGCGCCGGCGTCGCCATCGTCACCGCCGCCGCCAGCCTCATCAACGATCTGCCGCGCCGTCCGCGCCGCACCATCCGCATCCTTCTTGCCGGGGCGGAGGAGAATGGCGTTCATGGCGGCGCTGCGTATGCGCGCGCGCATAGCGGAGACAATCATATCGTCGCCGCTGAAAGCGATTTCGGGGCCGGCCGCATCTATCGCTTCAGCACTCGTTTCGCCGAGCCGGCGCTGCCATACGCGCGCGCCTTTCAGCGCGCGCTTGCGCCGCTCGGCATTATCGCCGGCGACAATGCAGCGTTCGGCGGCGCCGACATCACCGACCTGCGCCAGGCGGGCGTTCCCGTTGTCGGCCTGAACCAGAACGGGCTCGACTACTTCGACTATCACCACACCCCGAACGATACGCTCGATAAGATCGATGCGGACGCATTGCGCCAAAACGTCGCCGCGTGGGCGGTTTTTGCGTATCTGGCCGCTGAAAGCGATTGGAGCTTTCGCGACGCTGCGCCCGCAGCTCCATCACGCTGAGGGCGAGGTTAGCCTCAATCGATCGGCCAGCAGGGCGAACGTCGGTATTCGCGGCCCGGAAATCCCGCGCACCGCGGCGACAGTTCGCTGCGCGCTCGCGCCGTCGCTTGCGTGAGCGAATGCAACCCGATCCGGATTGGCGGTTCGTCGCAAGCGGCAGCGCCTGGCAAGCGCCAGCCGCGCCAGCGAAGGGTTCAGGAATGAAGGCGGCCCTTCCGCAACAGCAGGAGGTCCCTTTGCAGGATCGCGATTGTCTCAGGCGTGCGCGCCGCCATGCGTTCGGCGTTCGCCGCGCGGCGGCGCTTGAAGTAGAGCTGCGCCTCTTCCGGGGTGCGTTCAATGAATGGGCTGTCGCTATCAACGACCCACTGGCGAATTTTCGGCTTTTCCATTGCAAAGGTATGGGAAGCGTCAGACGTGCACTCAAGAGCTGAACAAATTACCACGATTTCAGACTGAGATGTCGTCGGTGATCAGAACCACCCCGCCTCGCGCAAGGGGCGCACGTTCGGCCGACTTACCGGGGCTTCCACGCCGCCCTTGAGCAAAAGCACCATCTTGTCGCCCTCGCGCCGCGCGCTTTCCACCGCGTCGCGCGCCACCCACCAGGAGCGGTGCGTCTGCGCGCCTTCGACGCCTTCGAGTTCGCCGATGGCGTCGCCGAGCCGCATCAGGATGAGGTCGCTGCCTTTGGAGGTATGCAGGCGCAGGTAATGGTCCTCCGCGGAAACCGCGTAGATCGCCGCCCCGCGCAACTTGCCCGGCAGCCGCTCGTGGAAGCGCGGCGCAGCAGGCGCGCCGGGCGTGGCGTGCGTGATCCGGCCGGGCCAGTTTAACCCCATCATGATCGCCGTCATCGCCGCGGAGATCACCAGCACGCTCCCGAACAAGCGGGGCAGCGCCGCTACCGACATGCCAGCACCGAACATGAGATTGGTGAAGCCCCACACCAGCAGCGTCAGCGGGGCGGCAACCGCGGTCGCGAGCAGGGCGCCAAACAGCCAGCGGCAGGCCGCGGCGCGGGGGATCCGCGCTATGGCGAGGGCGGTCAGGTGGCCCATGAGCCCCCCGGCAAGCATCACCGGAATCCAGTAAGCGAGCCGAATCCAGAGCGGCGCTTCGCCCGTGCTCATGGCCCCAGACAGCGCCAGGAAAACGCCGGCCGCCGCGGCGATCGCCAGATTGCGCAGCCAGCGATCCGCAATTGACGCTTCGCCAGTTGCAGCCAGGGGCGTTTGGCGATCCGAACCGGTCGGCTCACGGAAACCGCGAAGAAAATCCCAGCGAGCCATGGCCTACTTTGGGGGGCGCGATCAGGCGCTGCCAAGGAGGCGAGGATGAACCGGAACGTGTTCGCGAAGTCAATGCTGGTGGGCGCTGCGGCGCTAGCCGTCCTCACGGCGTTCTCGGCCCCCGCCTCGGCGCAGGCGGCGCTTGAGGTTCGCATCGAGAATGTCAGGCCGGGCGGCGGCCAAGTGCGGGTGGCGCTGTTCGATGAGGCGAACTGGCTTTCAGACGTCCGCGTCGCCAGCGCTCAGGTTGACGCCAGCGGCGCCAGCGTCACCGTGCGGCTTTCTGCGCCGCGGGCCGGCCGCTATGCGGTGTCGGTTTATCAGGACCTGAACCGCGACGGCCGTTTGAACCGCAACCTGATCGGAATTCCTAGCGAACCATGGGGCGCTTCCAACGACGCGCCCGCCAATTTCGGGCCGCCGCAATTCTCGGATGCTGCACTCGACGTCGGCGCTCAGGGCGCGCGCACGACGCTGCGGCTGCGCTAGGGGTGACGCGCATGACCCCGCTCAACGCTCGCCAGGTTGGCGCTACCATCGCTTGGCTGCTGGCGCTCGCCATCCTGGCGTTCGCGCTTTGGCCTGCGGGCCGAATGTTGCTGGAGCGGCCGGATTCGATCCGGCCGCATTTGCCGGACTGGGCTTTGTGGGCGGCGCTGCCATTCACGGTGCAGCTGCATATCGTCGCCGCGCTCACGGCGCTCGCAATCGGCGTGGTTATCCTCGCGCTGCCCAAGGGCGTGGGCCCGCACAAGGCGCTGGGGTGGAGCTGGGTGGCGGCGATGGCGACGACGGCGGTGTCGAGCCTTTTTATTACCGGTCTGAACGGCAATTTCTATTCGTTGATCCACATCATTAGCGGCTGGGTGATCGTGGCTCTGCCGCTGGCGATCTGGGCCATTCGCCGCCGCAACGTCAACGCCCACCGGCGCGCGATGACGGGCATGTTCGTCGGCGGCCTGCTGGTGGCGGGCGCACTGACCTTCCTGCCCGGCCGGTTCATGTTCGCATTTCTGCTGGGGTAGGGCAGCTCACCGCTTTTGCAGATGTCACCGCGGAGGAATCGGCTCTAGAAGCAGGCGCTCATGGCCAGCCAGCTGCGCAACGTCGCCGCGCTTATCGCCGCTATCACGATCCTGCAGCTTGCCGGCGGGCTGCTCGGTGTGCGGCTGCCGTTGGCGTTCTCCGAGCAGGGCCATTCCAACACCGAATTGGGCGTTGTCGCTGCGCTCTATTCCGCAGGCTTCATGCTTGGCGCTTCGGTCGCCACGCTGCTGCTTTCGCGCGTCGGCCATATCCGTGTTTACGCCGCGTGCGCGGCGATGTTCTCGGCGCTGACCCTGATCTTGCACTTTTGTCACGACCCTTGGGCATGGGGCCTGGCGCGGCTGTTCGCCGGCGTTGTCGTGGCGCTGCTGTTCGCCACTGTCGAAAGCTGGATGAATTCCTCCATCACCAGCGGGTCGCGCGGCGAGGTGATGGGTGTCTACATGGTAGTGACCAAGGTGGCGTTGGCGCTGGGCCCGTACTTGGTCGTCGGCATGCCGTACTGGGCCGCCGAACCCTGGATGATCGCCGCGGGCATAGCCGCGGTCTCCATGATCCCGATTTGCTTCACCTCGACCGAACAGCCGCAGCCGCCGAAGGCGCAGCCGCTGGCGCTGGTGGAGCAGTTCGCGATCGCGCCGGCCGCAGTTATAGCGTCGTTTGGCGCGGGCTTCGTCAACACTGGCGTATTGGCTTTGGCGCCGCTCTATGCAAACGCCAATTTCGGCCTGGGCGCCGCCACCGAGTTCTACGCCGCCGCTTGGGCGGGATCGTTGTTGCTGCAATGGCCAGCCGGGCGCATCTCCGACCAGCTCGACCGCCGCCTCGTGATCGCCGTTCTGACGCTTGTCGCGGGGATCGCTGCGTTTGCGATGGCGCTGATTGGCGGTTGGGCGCCGCGATGGCTGGCGATCGTGGTCTTCATGATCTGGGGCGCCGGCTCGCTGAGTTTCTACGGCATCGGCGTCGCACACATGGCCGATCGCGCCGAGCCGGGCAGACTCGCGCAGGCGGCGGCCGGGCTGCTGTTCGTGTGGGCGGCGGGGTCGGTGGCGGGCCCGCTCCTGATGGGCGTTCTGGTCGATCTCTTCGGCGGCTCGGCGATCTTCTGGTTTGCCGGCGCCGCAACCCTGCTGATGGCCGCGGCGATGTTCTGGCGGCGCGGCGCGCGCGAGCCGCCAGAGTCGAAGGAAGCCTACTCCCCGCAGCCGGCATCGAGTGTTGTCGCCGTTGAGATCGCCTACGGCGACGACAAGCCCCCTGCGCCCAAGTCGTAGCCGGCCTGCGGGCTTGGCGGCGGCGACTTTTGCCCTGTAAGACGAGCCGACATTCCCAAAGGGGCCGCGATGAACATCCACGAATACCAAGGCAAAGCCGTCCTGAAGAGCTTCGGCGTTCCGGTGCCGCGCGGCTACCCGGCGTTCACGGCGGAAGAAGCGGTGGACGCCGCTGCGCGGCTTGGCGGCTCGGTCTGGGCGGTCAAGAGCCAGATCCACGCCGGCGGCCGCGGCAAGGGCAAGTTC
>CAZNTI010000121.1:0-6325 GCA_964575885.1 uncultured Terricaulis sp. | reverse complement strand
CCACGTGTTCGCGTTCGGCGCGATCGAGGCGAAACGCGTGCGGATCGGCAAACACCTCCGGGTCGCGTTTGGCGGCCAGCAGCGAGGCCTTCCCGGTGCCCCCGGCCGGCAGCGCGCAGCCCATGTACGCGCGCGCTTCCGCGGTGTGGCGCGCCACGGCGCTAACCGGCGGATCGAAGCGCATCGCTTCCTCGATCGCGGCGTCGATCAAATCGGGGCGGGCGCGCAGCAGCGCCAATTGCTCGGGGTGGCGCAGAAACAGCGCGATGGTGTTGCCGATGACGTCGGTGGTGGTCAGGCTGCCGGCGACCACCAGCAACAGGCACAGGCGCGCGATCTCCTCGTCCCGCAGACGCCGGCCATCGACCTCAGCGGCGAGCAATTCCGAGATGAGCCGATCGTCGGGCTCGGCGCGCCGTTTCGCGATGCCCGCGCCCAGCAGCTGCAACAACCCGGACGAGGCGGCGGCGATGCGCGCGTTTTCCGCGTCGCTGCGCTCCGGCAACATGGTGAGCACCCCGGCATCCTGAGCCCAGGTCCGCACCTGGCTCACGTCGGTGAAAGCCAGGCCCAAAACGTCGGCGATGGCCAGGATCGGCAGCGGCGCGGCGAAGTCGGCGATGGCGTCGAAGCGACCCGGCGCGGCGGCGGCGTCAAGCAACAGATCCACGTGGGTGGCCACGCTGGCGCGTCTAGCCTCCACCGCTTGGCGGTCGAAGGCGCGGCCCACCAGCTTGCGCCCCAAACGATGCTCGGGCCCCTCCATCGTCAGCAGCGTGGATTCCGATGCCGCCGAACGGTTGCGGGCGGGCGCTGTGCCAGCGTCGCGGGTCAGGCTGCGGTCCAACATGGCGGCTCGAACATCGGCATGGCGGGTGAGAAGCAGCCGCGCGCCGCCAGACGCAGGATCCAAATAGCGCGGGGCCTCTGCCCGCAGCCGGTCCAGCCGCGGGTGCGGATCGTCGCGGAACACCGGGTCAAGCTCGCTTAGCGAGCGCCCGCTGGGCAGGTCAGGCGAACCCAGCGCCATAAATTTCCCCCGCAGGCCTCGTTACGGAGGCAGTACGAAGTGAATCGGCGCCCGCCGCAACCGACGACGACGCGAGGGCCGCGAATATAAAGAAATAAGCCGTAGCTTGAGCTACGCCTTGCCCTACGCCCGGCCTTCCGCTAGAAGCCCCGTTTCCATTTTTCCGACCCCGGATTTTTCGAAAGGCGAACGCCGCCATGGCCGGCATTGTGTTGAATGTTGAGAAGCGCGAGCGCACCGGCACGGGTGGGGCCCGGGCGGCGCGCGGCGCCGGAATGATCCCCGGGGTGCTCTATGGCGGCCCGCGGGGCGCTGTTCCGATCTCGATCAGGGCTTCGGAAGTCAAGACGGCGCTGCGTTCGGGCAAGTTCATCTCGCACCTGTGCGAGCTTCGCCATGGCGGCGAAAGCCAGCCGGTGATCCCGCGCGACATCCAGTTCCACCCGGTCACCGATGAGCCGATCCACATCGACCTCTACCGGGTCGAGGAAAACTCCGAGATCAGCATCGACGTGGTGGTGCACTTCAAGAACCAGGAGGCCTCTCCCGGTCTGAAGCGCGGCGGGGCGCTCAACATCGTGCGCCACACCATCAATCTGCGCGTCAACGCCAACAAGATCCCAGAAGAGATCGTGGTCGATCTGACCGGCAAGGACATCGGCGACTCGATCCACATTTCGCAGGTGAGTTTGCCCGACGGCGCCCGCCCGGTGATCCGCGATCGCGACTTCACCATCGCCACCATCACCGGCCGCAAAGCCGACAAGGAAGAGACGCCGGCAGCCGACCCTGCGGCCGCTGCGGCCCCGGCTGCGCCGGAGAAAGACAAGAAGTAAGGCGCGCAGAGCTTCCCTGCGTGTCGGCAGGGAGTTAGGACGCGCTCATGCTTTTGCTCGTCGGCCTCGGCAATCCCGGCGCGAAATATGCCGGCAACCGTCACAACATCGGCTTCATGGCCGTTGACATGATCGCGCGCGCACATGGCTTCGGGCCCTGGAAGAAAAAATTCCAGGGCGAACTTGCCGAAGGCCACATCGGGGGCGTGCGGGCGCTGTTGCTGAAGCCGCAAACGTTCATGAACGAAAGCGGCCGCAGCGTCGGCGAGGCGGCGGGCTTTCACAAACTCTCGCCTACCGACGTGGTCGTGTTCTACGACGAGATCGATCTCGCCCCCGGGCGCTTGCGCATGAAGACCGGCGGCGGCGCCGCCGGCCACAACGGCATCCGCTCCATCATCGCCTCGCCCGTCGGCGAGGGCTTCCGGCGCGCGCGCCTGGGCGTGGGCCACCCCGGCCAAAAGGAACTCGTGCACGGCTACGTGCTGAGCGATTTCCACAAGGCCGACGCCGAGTGGCTTGAGAAGCTGCTCGACGCGGTCGCGCGCGCCGCGCCGCTCTTGGCCGCGCGCGAGGACGACAAGTATCAGGCCGAAGTGATGCGGCTGGCGCCGGCGCAGAAATCCAACGTGCGCGGCCAGCCGCTGGCGGAGAATTAACCGCGCGCAGGACGTCCCCCCACTCCAGCGGCGGCGCGCTGTAAGTGCGCTGCCGAGTGCGGCTAACGCCCGCGACCGCCGCCGTCGACGCGCTTGCGCGCCGATCCGCAAAGGTTAGACACCGCGCCTGAAACGCCCGCGCGTTTCATCGCCCGCTCGGCTTTCTCCATGTCCCAGTGCGGCACGTAGAGCACGCGGTCGTCGGCGTTGAGCGACTTGAGCCGCTTTGCGGCGCGCTCCAGCCGCCCTATCGATCCGGAGCGATCGACCACTTCGGCGCGCCGGCGTTCCTTGGCCTCTTCAGCCAGCCGACGCCGCCGCGCCAGCGCCGGCTCCTCGAAGTTGAGCGCATCGAACGCCTCAGCCCCCTCGAATGCACGCTGGACTCTTGACCGGGTCATGACGCCCCTCGTCACGTGGATAAAGCCGACGATTCGCGGTACATCTGTTTGCGCTGTTCGCCAAGCGCAGCGATGCGAAAACCTCGTTGCCGCGCAACAACGTTTAGACCATCGCCTCAAGGCGAGAGATAACGCAAAGCATGCGCGGGGGACCTCCGATGCTGATGATCATTTTGACTTACCTGCCATCGCTGCTGTGTGGCGTACACGTGGTGCGCAGCGGCCGCGAAATGTATTGGCTTTGGATTTTCGTCATCGCGCCACTGCTGGGTCCGGCTTTCTATTTCTTTGTCGTTCTTGTGCCGGAATGGATGGGCGGGCGCACCGCGCGCGGCATGGGCCGCGCCGCGCAAGCGGCGCTCGATCCCGAGCGCGACTACCGCCAAGCCATGCGCGCGCTCGAAGAGACGCCCACCATAGGTAACCGCATGCGCCTGGCTCAGGCCGCCTCCGCGCTCAATCGCTGGAGCGACGCCGAGGCGCAGTGGGCGCAATGCGTCACCGGGCCCGGCGCGGAGGATCGCACCATTCTCATGGGCCACGCCGCAGCGCTTCTGGAACTCGGGCGCTACGACGAGGCGGTGCGGCGCCTGGAGCAAGTGCGCGCGCTCGGCCGCGACGGCGAGACGCCGTTGGTGGCGCTGGCCTTCGCGCGCGCCTACGAAGGCCTGGGGCGCAACCAGGAGGCCGACGACGCCTATCGCTTCGCCGCCGACCGCGTGCCGGGCCTGGAGGCGGGTGCGCGCTATGTTGCGTTCATGGCGAGGACCGGAAGGCGCGCCGACGCCGAAATCGGCTACGGCGAGATCGAGCGCCGCTACAAGAAGATTTCATCGCCGCTGCGCGCGGAAGCCCGCGTCTGGCGCGACATGGCAGCTAAGGCGCTAGGGCCAGGGTGACACGGGGCAGTGTTACACATATCCGTGTGACACTTGACACTGCGCCCACATCTGTGGCAGGGACTGCTGATGGCGAACGTTACGATCACACTCGACGACGCCGCCCTCGCGCGGGTCCGCAGGGAGGCGGAAGCGGCGGGGAAGAGCTTGTCGCGCTGGATTGCCGATCTCATCGCGGCGGAGGAAGCGCGTCTCAGAGCCGAACGGGTTGCGGCGATGGACAAGTTTCTGGCGTTCGCAAAAAGCGTCAAGCTCGATGGCGAGCCCTACAAGTTTGATCGCGAGGAAATCTATGACGAGGCTGTTTCTCGATTCGAACGTCGTGATCTACAGCCTCGATCCGCGCGATGGGGGCAAACAGCGGCGGGCCCTGGAGTGGCTGAGCGCAGCAGCGGCGCAGAGTTCGTTGACGATCAGCCCTCAGGTGTGCGCCGAAAGCCGAAGCATCGCGGTGCGAAAACTCGGCCTAAAGCCTAGTCTCGCGCGCGAAGCCGTCGAGAAGCTGTTGCCCTGGTGCACGGCGCCCATGACTGCGGAAGAAGTGCGCCGCGCGCTCGATCTCATCGAAGCGCGGCACATGTCGTGGTGGGATGCGCTTTTGCTCGCGTCCGCCATCGGCGCTGGCTGCACGCATTTCCTGACCGAAGACAGCCAAGGCGCGCCGACGATCGAAGGCGTGCAGGTTATCGATCCGTTTGTCGTGACGCCGGAAGCAGTGCTGGGTTAGTCCTAGCCCGCGTGTCAGCGAAAGAAAAATATCTCGAACTCGATCGGTTCGTCGGCCTCATATGACGTTTGAACGCCGCGTATGTAACCGGCATGACCGTCATTGGTGACGAAGCATTGATAGGGCAAACTGCGGCCGTCTCGGGCGAACGATAGGTCCACCATGTAATCCTGCCGCAACTCTGCGCAGGTACGCCGGTTCGGCTGTGCTTCAAAGCCGTTCCACTGCATGCGCGCGGCGCCGCGAGATTGGAAGCGCGGCGCCTGCATATGAACGAGCTCGAAATCGTAGTCATCGCCGCCGTCTTCGCTGATGCGGCCGGTTTCGAAATCGATCAGCGCGTTGATCGGCACACGCAGCATCGTGCCGTCGGCGATCTCGATCGCCTGCGGCGTCCGCGGCGCGACAGCGGCGCTAGCGCCCTGGGTGGCGGCGCCGGACGCCGGGCGGGCTGCGGCCTGAGTATCGCCGGCCGCAGGCGGACTGGTTTCGGCAGGCAGCGCGGCCTGATCGCCGCCGCCGCGCAACTGCGAATAGACGGCAAAGCCACCAGCGCCCACCACCGCAACCGCCACCAGCGCACCGATCAGCAAGCCGCCGCCTTTGCGCTGCACGCGCGGCTGGGCCCCTGTTTGCCGCGGCGCGAAAATCGGCGCCGCGTTCATCTCCGACAGCCAAAAGCGCGAGGTCGACCGCAGCGGCCCCGGCTGCTGCGCGGCGACCCATTTGCGCATTGCGGCGCCGTCGCCTTCCGCCATCAGCGCCGCCCATTCCGTGAGCGCCGGCTGCTGCGACATTGATGCGATGCGGGCCAACACCTTGGCCCAGCCGGCGTGGTCATCCTCGCCGGACCAGTCGCTCAGATCCTCGGCGTGGATCAGATTGAACGGAGGAATGAGTTCCGTCGGGGCCAGAAACACCGCCACCAGCTTGCCGGCGCTGTGGGCCATGGCGGCCTCGGCGCGCACCCAATCCGAGCCGATCGCGCCCGGGGTCCAGCACACCAGCACCGCTTTGGCGGCTTTGAGGTTCGCGGCAATTTCGTCGTCGAAGCTGGCGCCGGCGGCGAGCTTGGTGTCGAACCAGACCTTGAGCCCGATCGATTTCAGCTTTTGGGCCAGCGCCTCCGCCCGCGGGCGTTCCTCGCGCTTGTACGAGATGAAAACGTCGCAATCGCTCATGGCGGAGACCCCCCATCTGCGTCTTGTGGCACGCAGCGCCCGCATGCGCCAGGGGCCGGCCGCGCCCGCCCAGCGGCGCCGGCAGCGGTTGGCGCTTGTCGGAACCAAAATCCTCCGCCATGTCCTGCGGACGAAAACGGGCCGCCTTGAGCGCCAACGGCCGCGGCAGGAACAGAGGCACATGGGTTTCAAATGCGGCATTGTGGGGTTGCCGAATGTCGGCAAGTCCACGCTCTTTAACGCGCTAACGCGCACCGCCGCTGCGCAAGCGGCGAACTATCCGTTCTGCACCATCGAGCCGAATGTCGGCGAAGTGGCGATGCCGGAGCCGCGGCTCGACGTGCTGGCGAAGATCGCAGGCTCCAAGGAGATCATCCCGACGCGGATGAATTTCGTCGACATCGCGGGCCTCGTGCGCGGCGCCTCCAAGGGCGAGGGCCTCGGCAACCAATTCCTGGCCACCATCCGCGAATGCGACGCCATCGCCTACGTGCTGCGCTGCTTCGAGAACGACGACATTACTCACGTCGAAGGCCGCATCGATCCGATCGCGGATCTGGAGACGGTGGAAACCGAGTTGATGCTCGCCGAT
>CAZNTI010000120.1:0-6329 GCA_964575885.1 uncultured Terricaulis sp. | reverse complement strand
GGGCCGAACGCCGCGTCCAGCGCAGCGACGCGGGCTTCGAACAGGGGGCGCACGTCGCCCTTGGCGTCGACCACGCAGCGCCCGCCGCCGGCCGCCACGCACGCCAATACCGGCGCGGCCACCGCATCTGGCGAGGGCGCTGCGCGCCAGTATCCGCCGATGGCCTCGGGGGTGCGCACCTCGCCGCCGAAACGCTCCGGGCGCGCGCGCCCTGCGTCCCAGATATTGGTGTTGAGCAGGCTCGGATAGAGCAGCGTGACGCCGACCCCGTGCGCGGCCAACTCGACCGCCAACGCCTCACCGACCGCGGCCGTCGCGTGCTTGCTTGCGGCATAGCTGGTGAACGGGCCAGAGACATCGCTCAGCGCGGCAGATGAGGCGGTGACGCCGAAATGGCGCGGGCCTTCCGCGGCGATCAGCGCCGGCCCGAACGCCTGCGCCGTCCAGATCACGCCGAACACATTCACCGCGTAGGTCCACTCAAGCACGCGTGGCGATCCGTCGAGTACGCCTTGCGCGGCGCCGACGCCGGCGTTCGCCCACACCAGAGCCGGCTGCACGCCCGCAGCGGCAAGCGCCGTCGCCGCCGCCGCCATCGCCGCGCGATCGCTGACATCGGCGACCACAGCGCGCGTCTGCACGCCGAAACCGCGCAAGCGCTGCGCGGCTTCCTCAGCCGCATCGCCGCGCACGTCGAGCACCGCAACGTGCATGCCGACGCCCGCGAACGCATCGCAGAGCGCGAGGCCGATGCCATCCGCGCCGCCCGTCACCAACGCCCAGCGCCCACGATACGCATCAATGCCGCTCATTGCTTCGCCTCTCCGTACGCAATCCAGAACGCATTCAAGGCGCTCTCGGCTATCTGCTCGGGGGGAACTTCACCCGCCGCATTGGCGAGCATGCGCCGCCACAGAATGGCGTGCTCGATCATCCCCATGAGGTGGCCGCCGGGAAGTGCTGGATCGACGCTTTGCCTGATCAGCAGGTCACGACGCGCTGCGTCGACCGCGCCATGAAAGGCGCCGGCGACCACGCGCTTCACATGCTCATAGAACGCCGCACTCACCTCGGGCGCAGCAGGCGCTGCGCTGAACACCGCGCGCAGGACGCCGGCGCTGGTGGGATCGTCGAGGAGTTCTGCGTAGGCGCGTGCAAGCACGCCGATGCGCGCGCGCGGAGGCAGGCCGTCGGCAGCGGAGAGCGCCTGCGCGAAGACCTCCATCCCGTCCTCAAGCATGGCCTCGAACAGCGCCAGCTTAGAGGGGAACTGCCGATAGAGCGTGGCGGTGGACACCTGCGCCTCGGCGGCGATGCGCTCCATGTTCGCCCCCTCGAACCCGTCCGCAGAGAACCGCGTGCGCGCTGCCGCAAGCACCGCCGTTCTTTTGGCGGCGGCGCGACGCTCCAGAAAAAGCTGGCGGCTCATTTACGGGCCTCATAACGGGAAATTCTCCTATTGTAAAATAAAACCGTTCTTTTACTATTAGGGTTAAGGAGGCGGATCGATGCTCAGAGCTTGTGTGGCGATTGTGATCGCGGCGCTAAGCGCGGCATGTTCGGGGCCGGAGCTGGTCGCGCGCAGTCCCGCGCCGGCCGCAGCCACCTTCGATGGCCGCCTGCTCGCGCTCAGCGACGGCGACATGGCCGGCACCGCCTATGCCGACGGCAGGCTGCTGCCGATCGCAGCGGCCGATACGCTGAGCATCATCGAGGCCGGTGAAACCATCGCTTCGGCGCGGGTCGGCAATTCGGTGATGGCCTGGCCCGGCGCGCTCGATGTGTCGCCTGACGGCCAATTTGCCTATGTGGTGGAGACGCGCGCATCGCCGCCGCCAGGCGTGAGCGCCTATGACAACATCGATGTCGGCATGCCCGAGGGCCGGCTGTTGCGGGCGGTGCGCCTCGATGACGCTGGCGCACCGACGCTGATCGGCGAACTCGACGTCGGCCGCCAGCCGACCTCGGTGCACGTCGCCCCGGATGGCCGCTTTGCACTCGTGTCGCGCAAGCAAGAGGAGGCGCCGATTGCGGCGGTCATCCTTCGCGACGGCGCGCCGGTGGAGGTCATCGAGCTGCCGTTTCCCCTGGCCGTGGCGGCCAGCGATCCCAACGACGAAGGTGCGCCGTACGTGCGGCTGGCGCCGAACGGGCGCGACTTTGCGATCAATGTCGCCAACACCCACGTCCAATTCGGACGCCTGGAGTTCGACGCCGCCGGCGCGCCGGTCAGCGCCACGCCGGTGGGACCAGCGCTGCCTGCCGGGCAATGGATCTCAATGATCCGCTGGAGCCGAGACGGCCGCCACATCATCGTCTCCGACGTTGCCTGGAGCGCGTCACAACTTGGCGCCGTGCTCAACGGCCCCGGAGCTCTCGTCTCGATCGCATTCAACGCGGATGGCGCGTCTCGCGTCGTCTCACGCGCGGAAGTTTCGCTCAGCCCGGAGGGGTTCGAAATGAGCGGCGCGGGCGATCTTCTGATCGCGGTCAATATGGAGCGCACCTACCTGCCCGAACGGCTGCCTTACACGCTGTTCGGCCGCCGCGCGCAGGCTTCGCTTTCCTTGGTCGGCTTCGATGCAACGACCGGCGCCCTGCTCACCATCGACGGGCCGCTTGGTTTCGACGCGGTGTTGCCCGAAGACGCCGTCTTCGACGCCGATGGCGACATGCTTGCGGTGGCGGTGTTTCATGGACGCGGCGAAGCCGCGGGCGGCGGCTGGATCGACTATTTCCGCATTGTCCGCGATGGCGGTGGGGTTCGGCTGCTCCCAACTGGAATGCGCACGCCGACGCCGCGCGGCGCACACGACCTGGCGCTCATCGCCCCGCCCTGAGGCCGCGCACACTCACGCGTGCGAAGGAGGATCGAGCAGCGCGAAGGTTTCCGACACCGGGCGCAGCCGCCACAGCGGGTCGGCGTGGCGATGGAAAACCCGCCAGCCCTCAGGCCCCTTGCGATAGCCTTGGGTCACGCGCAGCACCCACATCACCGGCTGGTCGCGGCCGTGGATCATCACCGTGTTGCGCTCGACCAGGCCAAGGATCGCGACGTCGGCGACGAAGGTGCTTGATACCAGCTCGATGGCGCAGGCGCCGCCGTCGAAATGGCGCACCGCCGCGTCCATGCGCGGGGCTATTGCGGCGTGCCCCCGCACGGCGGGGCCGCCGAACGGTCCGACCAGGGTGACCTCCGCGCCCGGCTCGAACAAGCGCTGGTAGACGCTGGCGTCGCCGTTGATCCAGGCCTCCTGGGCGATACGCGTGAGGGCGAGGATGGCTTCCAATTCTTCGGCTTCGGACACGCGTGGACTCGCTCCTCAAGAATGAGGATGACACTTGCGCGCCCACGGCGGCGCTGACAATGCGCCTGTTGGAAAGGCGTCGACCGACGCCGGCGCCGGCGCTAAGCTCCTGGTCGTTAAGGGGACACCAGGGTGGCGACGTCAGCGAAACGCTTCCGGGCGTTCATCAGCTACAGCCAGCGCGACAAGGCGGCGGCGCAGCGCCTTCACAAGGCGCTGGAGACGTATCGGATTCCGAATGGCGTGAGCGCGCCGGGTATCGACGCTAAATCACGGCGCATCGGGCGGATTTTTCGCGATGATGACGAAATGGGCGCCTCCGCCGATCTGGGCGCGACGCTGCGCGGGGCGCTAGAGGACACCGAGGCGCTGATCGTCATCTGCTCGCGGCGGGCGGCGAAGTCGCAATGGGTCAACCAGGAAATCATTCATTTCAAGCGCACCGGCCGCGCCGACCGCATTTTCGCGGTCATCATCGACGGCGTCCCCAACGCTACGCGCGACAGCGATCAATGCTTTCCCCCGGCTTTGCGCTTCGAGGTCGACGCCAGTGGGCAGGTCACCGACAGGCCGTCCGAGCCGTTGGGGCTGGATCTGCGGACGCAACCGTTCGAGCGGGTGCGCGTGCGCCTGATTGCGGGCCTGCTCGGGATCAATTTTGACGAACTCTGGAACCGCGACCGCCGCCGCAAGCAGCGCAACACGACGCTGGCGGCGCTGGGCGGCGGGGCGGCGGCCGCGGCGCTCGGGGTGGCGGGGTTCTTTTGGCTGCAGGACCGCGAGGGCGCGCGGCTGCAACAGATTGACCGGGCGCTGGCGGAAGCGCGCGCCGACGCCGGCGAAGGCCGCGTTGCGCAAGCGCTGCAGCGGCTGCGCCCCTATCTCAGCGGCGATGACGCCACACAGGTGTCGCCAACCCTGGCCGCCCTGCTCGGATGGGCGACGCCGATCGCTGAGCAAGTCGCTGCGCACCAACCGCCGCTGCTGCTGGCGTATCGCGGCAGCGTAGTGTTTTTCAATCAGGGTCAGTTTGCCGAATTGCCCGACGTCGGCGTGGCGCCGCAACGGGTCCTGCTGAGCAGCGATCGCCGGCGGCTGGTCGTCATCGGCGCAGAGCGAACAGTGGTGCTCAACGCTGAAACCGGGGCGGTGCTTTCGCAAACGAACAACAACGATACCGACTGGGACAGCCACGCGTTCGAAACGCCCGACGGCCTCATCGTCGTGCTCGGCGTGCGCCCAGGCAGCACCAACGGCTCGGTCAGCGTTGGCGTACTCACTGTGCCGGCCGACGGCGCCAACGCGCAGGCCATTGGGCTGGCGTCGCTGGTCAGTTTGCGCGGCGTCTGGCTCGGCGGAGTGTGCGACGCTCTGCTGGTCGATCGCGAGGACGCGGTGACGGCGCTCGGGCTGTCCGCCCGCGGCGTGACCCAGTCAACCTATGCCGACGCGAATGCGCCCGAGATTGCCGCTGCTACACTTGTCTGGCGGCTTGCACCGGACTCCAATCCGTTTTCGGACAGCCCGTTCGGGAGTTTCGGGGATCAATCCGACGCAGGCGCAGTGAATCCCTTCACTGAAATCGGATGCGCGAGCGTGGCCGCCGACAGCGGCGATCCAGAGCTTGCCTCAAGCCGCGTCGCGATCACGTCTATCGGTGGGGCGGGATCGGTGTCCACCGGCTTTGCTCCGCTCACTGACCTGCCGCTTCTGTTCCGCCCCATGCCCGCCCCCGCCGACGACCCAGCGCCGGGCGGCGACAATCCGGTGCGCCGGCTCATGGGCGTGGGCTTCTGGCGCGCGCTGCCGGCCCCGCGCGGGACGGCGCCGGAAACGCCGGCGTTCGACACTCTCGGCGGTCAGCGCTTCAGCTTTATCGAAGATCGCGCCAATGCTGGCACGCGCTGGGCGGTCTGCCGGGTCGGCGGCGCGTGCGCCGATATCGCCGTGATGCACAACGAGGCGCGCTCGTATGAAAATGTGCGCTCGCCCGCGGGCGACTATTTGCTGCTCGCCCAAGCCGGCGCGCTCTTCGATGTCGCCCGGCTGCGGATCGCCGCACAAGACCTGCCCACCGATCCAGGCAGCGCCTTCGACTTCGAGCCTGATCGGGCGCAGCTCACCATCGTCACCGGCGGCGAGATCGTCGCCTACCGGCCCAACACGGACGGCGACTGGACGCGCGCGGAAGAAGTCGCCGGCGTCTCGCTGCCCGCGGGCGATGCGGGATTCGCAGGGCTCATCGCGCTCGGCGGCGGCGAGTATCTCATCGCGCGCGAGGACGGGCGCACGCTGCGCATCGGGCGCGACGGGCGCGCACGCTGGCAGATCAATTACGCCGGCCTCGGCGCCGTGGCGGGGCTGCGCTACTCGGCCAATCGCCGCTACGCCGCGCTCGTGGGAAGCGACGGCTTGCGCGTGATCGAAGTGGAGACTGGGCTTGCGCTTTCCGGCGCACTGCGTCCGCCGGGCTGGCGCAGCGATCCGATGGAGGTCGCCGATTGCGTGGGCGGCGTTCACGTCGGCGACGCGGGTGAGGTACGGGTGATTTGCATGAGCTATGACGACCCGGCGCCGCGCGCGGCGACCTGGTCGCCGCAGCCGTTCGAGGGCGACATCGCTGCGCGCATCGAAGCGATGCTGTGCGACGCTGACCAGGGCCTAAGCGCCGCCGCCGCGTTGGCGCGCTGCCTCGGAACTTAAGCACGCCCCCGCGGCCTCACTGTCGTACGGATTGCGCAAAACTCGGCTAACGCCGGCCGGCAGGAGGGCTAAGGATGGAAGAGTTTATCGCGTGGCTGGCGCGCTATAACACCGAACTGGAAAGCGCGAGCTTCGTGGCCACGTTGATCGGCGTGCCGCTGCTGTTGGCGAGCTATGTCGGCAGCCTTTACGCCGAGAACCATCGGCGCGAGGTCGGCACCTACGACACCCTGGAAACCCAGTATGTCGAGTTTGAGAAGCTCGCGCGGCTGCATTTCTGGATGATGGCGATCGGCTTCCTCGGCTACCTGCTGGTGC
>CAZNTI010000119.1:0-6347 GCA_964575885.1 uncultured Terricaulis sp. | reverse complement strand
ACCAGAGCGGGCTTTACGCCGAAGAACGGCCGCGTGGCTGAGCCGGGTTTCAACGCGGTCGCGCCGGGCAGCGGCGTGATCAAGGCGGCGCCGGTTTCGGTCTGCCACCAGGTGTCGACGATCGGACAGCGACTGTCGCCGACGACGCGGTGATACCAGGTCCATGCTTCCGGATTGATTGGCTCGCCGACGCTGCCGAGCAGACGCAAGGACGCCCGCGACGTCCTTTGCACCGGCGCGTCGCCCTCGCGCATCAAAGCCCGAATGGCGGTGGGGGCGGTGTAGAAAATGTTGACCTTGTGTTTGTCGATAACCTCCCAGCAGCGCGAGGAGGAAGGATAATTCGGCACGCCTTCGAACATCAGCGTGGTGGCGCCGTTCGCCAGCGGCCCGTAGACGATGTAGCTGTGGCCGGTGACCCAGCCCACGTCCGCCGTGCACCAGTAGATGTCGCCGTCGCGATAGTCGAACACGTATTGGTGCGTCATCGAGGCGTAGACCAGATAACCCCCGGAGGTGTGCAGCACGCCCTTGGGTTTGCCGGTCGAGCCCGACGTGTACAGGATGAACAGCGGATCCTCAGCGCTCATCGGCTCGGCCGGGCAGTCTGCCACTACGCGCGCGGCTTCATCCTCATACAGCACATCGCGGCCGGCTAGCATCGGCACGCCGGCCCCGGTACGCGTCACCACGATCACCCGGCTGATGCTTGGGGCTTGCGCGCAGGCTTCGTCGACATTGGCCTTCAAGGGTATGATCTTGCCGCCGCGCACGCCTTCGTCGGCGGTGACGATGACTTTGGAGTCGCAGTCCTTGATCCGGTCGGCGAGGCTGTCTGGGGAGAAGCCGCCAAACACCACCGAATGCACGGCCCCGATGCGCGCGCAGGCCAGCATGGCATAGGCCGCCTCGGGGATCATCGGCAGGTAGATGGTGACGCGGTCGCCTTTGCTGACGCCGTTGGCTTTCAGCACATTGGCGAAGCGGCACACCTCGGCGTGCAGCTGCCGGTAGCTGACGGTGAGCGTGTGCTCGGGGTTGTCGCCCTCCCAGATGATGGCGGGCTGATCGCCGCGCGTGGCGAGGTGACGGTCGATGCAATTGGCGGAGACGCTCAACACCCCGTCTTCGAACCAGCGGATGTGAAAGTCGGCTTCATTGAAGCTGGTGTCCTTCACTTTTGTGTACGGCTTGATCCAATCGAGCCGCTGCCCGTGCTTACCCCAGAAAGCCTCTGGATCGCTCAATGCGGCTGCGTGCATGGCGCGATAGCCCACATCATCTACATAGGCGCGCGCAGCCCATTCGGGCGGAACCGGGATGACGGCGTTTGCTGACATGAGCTTCACTCTCCTTGCGCAGACTGAAGCACGGCGGCGGCGTAGCCGCCAAGGGCGTCGTGTTCGCAAACATTGCTGAAACGTGAGCGGTAGCGCGGAAACCTTCCGCGCGAGCGCCGGTTATAGCGGCGGGCGGGGCGCCTTTAGGAGATGGATCGTGAGATCAATTCTATTCGCGATTGCCGCAGCTTCAGCTGCCGCCGTCGTGCCGTTCGCTATGGCGCAAACGACGCAGCCGCAGACCCCGCCTGCAACCCAGGCGCCGGCCACCACCCCGCCCTCTGTTCTGCCGCCCTCCGCGCCGCCGAGCACGCAGCCTGCCCCAACCGCCCCCTCGGTCCCCACGTCGCCGGCGACGAGCGGTCAAAGCAGCGCCGCCCCCGCGTCGGCTGATCCGAATGCGCGTGCGGCTTGCCGCACTGCGCGCGAAGTCGGCGCACAATGTTCGTGCCTCAGCGCGCCAACCGATTTCGGCGTTTCGGCCGCCAATCCAAATGGCGGCGCGTCCAACATGTGCATGGTCCCGCGGGGCTAGGCGCTCAATCTCGCTCAGGGCAAGCGCCGTCGCCAATCAAGGCGGCGGCGCTTGTCGTTGCGCGCTTCCCACGCGCCCCTGAAGCAGTCTAAAGCTGCAGCAATAAAAGCATCAGGGAGGCGCCCGTGCGCGTCGGTTGTCCGAAAGAAATCAAGACCCATGAATATCGCGTCGGCCTGACGCCGGAGAGCGCCGCAGAGCTGGTGCGCGCCGGACATGAAGTGGTGTTGGAAACCCGCGCCGGGGAAGGCATCGGCGCGCCCGACAGCGTCTATCAGAAGGTCGGCGTGAAGATCGCGCCGGACGCGGATGCAGTGTTCGCCCACGCCGAAATGATCGTGAAGGTGAAGGAGCCGCAAGCGATCGAGATCGCGCGGCTGAAGCCCCACCACGTGCTTTTCACTTATCTGCATCTCGCCCCCGACCCGGCGCAGGCCGAAGGGCTGATGCAATCAGGCGCGACCTGCATCGCCTACGAGACGGTCACCGACAAGGACGGGCGGCTGCCGCTGTTGAAGCCGATGTCGGAAGTTGCCGGGCGGATGTCGATCCAGGTAGGCGCGTATTTCCTGGAGAAGGCGCATGGCGGCCGCGGCGTGCTGATGGGCGGGGTTCCCGGCGTAAGGCCGGCTGACGTTGTCATTCTGGGCGCCGGCGTCGCCGGCTACAATGCAGCCCAGATTGCGGTCGGTATGCGGGCGCGGGTGACGGTGTTCGACAAGAACCCCGCGCGCCTGGAGGAGCTCGATCGCGAGTTCAACGGCCGGCTCGAGACGGTTTATTCCACCCGCGCCGCGGTCGAGGAGGCGGTGCGCGAGGCCGACGTGGTGGTGGGCGCGGTGCTGGTCGCGGGCGCTGCGGCGCCCAAGCTGATCTCGCGCGAGATGCTGAAAACCATGCGCCCTGGCGCAGTGCTGGTCGATATCTCGATCGACCAGGGCGGGTGCTTTGAAACCTCAAAGCCCACCACCCACGACGAACCTGTGTTCATCGTCGACAACATCATCCATTATTGCGTCGCCAACATGCCGGGCGCGGTATCGCGCACCTCGGCTTTCGCGCTCAACAACGCCACGTTGCCATTCACTCTGGCGCTCGCCAATAAGGGCTACGGGCAGGCGCTGAAGGACGATCCGCACTTGGCCAACGGTCTCAACGTCTATCAGGGGACCATCGCGCACGAGGCGGTGGCGCGCGATCTCAGCAAACCGTTTAAGCGCCCGTCCTGGCTGATCTAGCGCGGCCCAAGCGGCCCCAGCTTGATCACATATCGACGCCGGCCGCGTCCGCGGCGAACCGGGAGCGCATCCATGTCTTGAAGGGGACGTAAAGTCTCTGTTCATCATTAACGCACTATCGTGAATGCGGAGGTCGTCGATGCTGGAAAAGCGAGAAGGTGATCCCTGCCCAACATGCGCTACGCCGCTGATGCGACGGCGTTCGACGTTCCGCACCATCGTCGGTGACGTGGCGTACTGCGCGCGCTGCTGCTCGGCGTTCGAACTCGCTGAGGAGCGCGAGTTCGAGAACGAGCTTGCTCCGGCGTAGAGCGGACGTCTGAGCTTAGCTCAATCGCTCGCGGCGCCGGGCGTAGGCGAATTGGGAGCGAGCGTTCGCCACTGGCGCTGCGCAAACAGCGACGATTGATCGTTGTAGTGCGGACTTTCCGAGTGTTCGCTCGCGCCCCATTGATGGATGACGCGGGTGGACAGGGTTCCGTCCGGGGCCCAATCCATCACCATCATGAAGCCGTCGCCGAAGTCGGCCCGGAGACGACCGTCGGGGTCTGGCGTCCAGCGCAATGCGCGCAGGGTGTCGGGGGCGCCGTCAAGCGGCAGATCGACATTGCCGCGGCGCAGCCGTAGCACCTCTCCCAGCGGCGGATCGAGCCGTCCGAAATGGCGCGACAGATAAGAGGATGCGTTGCGCACGGTGTCGAGCGGGGAAGGCTCGGGCCGGCCCATGCGGCGGGCGTTGTAGATCGGATAAAACATGATCAGCGGCAGCGCCGCGTTGGGGTTTTCGGCGTCGGCGCTTAGATTCCAGGCGCGCAGCACCGCTTGCGCATCCGCCAGCTCGGGATCGTTTGACGCGAGGATCGCGGTGATCGCTTCGGCCATGCGCGAACGCGGTGAATGGCCGACATCGAATTTGGCGTCCAGGAGCTGCTGATCGCTGATGCTGCGCAGCGGCGTCAGGATCTCGACCGCGCGGTAGCCGCGATTGGTGATGTAGGTCTCGATGAACGGGGCCGTCTCGGGGTGGCTCTCCGGCGACATATCGGCGTCGGGATCGGTGGCCGACCAGGGCGCGCCATTGGTGCTATAAAGCCAGCCCGATGCAGGCGCCGCGAGCGTGGGCGCCTCGAGATAGTCGCCTTGCGTCCAAACCATCTCGGATCGATCCCCCGGCACGCAGCCGGACCAATCGACGTCGGTCGCGCGCCTCGGCAGAATGGCGTTGTAGTGGAAGGCGATCTGGCCTGTGCGGTCGGCGTATATGAAGTTGAACGAAGGAATGGCCCGCATCGCCATGGCCTCGCGCCATTCGTCGTAAGTGCGGGCGCGGCCCATGCGGTAGAATTGTTCCAGCGCGCGGATTTCCCTGGCCCCCGCATAACGCACCGCAACCCATCCGTCGGCGGTCTTGAACGCGGGCCCGTGCACGCTGCTGTGCAAAGTGCGCGGCACCGGAATCGTGAACCAGCCCATTTTCACCCATAGCCAGACGGTGCGGCTCTCGAACCGGCGCCAGGCACCGTCGAAAAAGTATTGGCCCGGATGATCGGCGTCAGTGGTGAGCCGGTAGATGTCTGCGAGATCCGGCAGGTTGACGGTGGCGGCGAAGCCGAGATCGCCGTTGGTGCCCAGCACCGGAAACGGCGCGCCTGGAAACAGCCCGCCATACATGCGCCACCCCGTGTCGCTGGAAACGCCGGCTTCGTACCACGCCACCGGCCCGGCCCAGGGTTGGTGCGAATTGACGATCAGGCGGGTGTGGCCGTCGTCGCTGCGCGTGGGCGCCACCGCGAAGGCGTTGGAGCCACGGTAGATAGATTCTGCGCTGGCTTCCTGGACAGCGCAGGGGTGCGCGCTTTCGTCCACAACAACACCTAGAACGCGCTCGAAGCCCCAGAACAGGGGCACAGTTAGCGCCGAGCCGGCAGCGATGTCTTGGCCGGTGAGGTTGCGGGCGCCGGGCAGCACCTCGTTGGGGTGCGCGGCCCCGTAGGCATTTAGACCCGCCGCGTAGCCTTCGAGAATGGCGCGGAATTCAGGCGAGAGGCGGCTCTCGTAGCCGGCGTCCACCGCCTCGCGTACGCCGAGCAAATGCGAGAGAAAGTCGGAGCGCGCGCCTTCTTCGCCGAGATGGGCCCCGAGCCGCCGGCGCGCCGCCAACGCCACCAATTGAATGGTCTCGAAGTTATCCTCGGCGTGAGCGTAAGCTAGGCCGAAGGCGGCTTCGGCGTCATCACGCCCATGGATGCTGGGAACGCCGTATGAGTCGCGGACGATGACCGGCTCGTAGTTGGGCGACGGGGGGGATTCGGGCCGGGCGCAGCTCACGGTGAGCACGGCCAGCGCTGCAATCGTCAATAGCTTCAAGGCATCTCCCCCGACCTTCGCGCTTTCTTAGCCCAGCGCTGGGCGCAGCGAAAGAAAAGGCTTCAGGTCTCGCCGGATACGCGCTTATGAAGGCGGCGAAGCCGCCAGGGGTTTTCAACGATGGCTGTTGAGGTCACGACACTAACCGGTCGATCCGGTACGGCCTATGCGTTCGAGGTATTTCCGCGCGCGACGCGGTTTCAGGCCAAGCCCAGCGTCTACGTCATGGGGCGATCGTCCGGCGATAGTCGCTTTGCGGTTTGTTATGTCGGGCACACCGCAGACTTGTCGAGACGCCCTTTGCAGGCGGACAAGACCCCGTGCTTTCAGCGCTTCGGCGTGGATCACATCTTCGTGCTGGAAGAGTTGGACGCCGCTCGCCGGGCCAAGATCGTTGACGATCTCGTCCAAGCCTACGCACCCATCTGCAACGCGCCATAAAGCGAGCCCCATGACCCTGCAGCTGAATCTCGATCGCGTCGCAACCCTGGCCTTGCCAACTCACGCCATCATTGACGGGAAGTCGGTCATGGCACGATCGGGCGAAACCTTCGCCAATCTCGGTCCGCGTGACGGCAAGCCGCTGAACCAGGTGGCCGCTTGTGGGCCTGACGATGTCGACGCCGCAGTGCGCGCGGCGCGCGCGGCGTTCGAGGACGGGCGCTGGCGGAACAAGCATCCGCGCGAGAAGAAGAAGATCATGTTCCGCCTCGCCGAGCTGATGGAACGCGATCTGGAAGCCTTGGCGCTTATGGAATCGCTCGACATGGGCAAGCCGATCCGCGACACGCGCGCCATCGACATCCCGACCTCGATCAACTCGATCCGCTGGTACGCAGAGGCGCTCGACAAGGTGTACGGCGAGGT
>CAZNTI010000118.1:0-6347 GCA_964575885.1 uncultured Terricaulis sp. | reverse complement strand
GGCAGCAATGAGATTGTGGTTGGGGCCGGCTTGATCCGCGAGTTTTCCGGTTTCGAGTACGGGCGGACGGTCGATCTGCGGGGCAGCCAATGGCAGGTGGTGGGCGTGTTCGAGGCCCCGGGCACGGTGTTTGAGTCCGAACTTTGGGCCGATATCGCCGTGACGCAGAGCCTGTTCAACCGGCCCAATACCTATCAAACCATGCGCCTGCAACTCACGTCGCCGGAAGCGTTGCCCGCGTTTGTTGCGTGGGGTGAAGCCGATCCGCGCCTGCAGGGCCTCGACATCGTGAGCGAGCGCGACTTTTACGCCCGCCAGGCCTCGCAATCGCAAGGCTTTATCGCCATCGCCTGGGTGCTCGGCATCCTGATGGCGATCGGCGCGCTCGCCGGTGCGCTCAACACCATGTATTCATCTGTGGCCGCGCGCGCCGCCGAGATTGCGACGCTGCGCATCATCGGCTTCTCCGGCTGGGCGGCGTTCTTCGGCACCATGGTCGAGGCGCTGGCGTTGTCGATGCTGGGCGGTGTGCTGGGGGTGCTGATGGCGTTCGTGGCGTTCAACGGACGCACCACGTCAACGCTCGGCTCCGGCTTCACCCAGTTGGTGTTTCGCTTCGACCTGTCGATCGGCTTGGCCATCACTGCGATCGTCCTGGCGGCCGCGATTGGCTTCATCGGCGGCTTCTTCCCCGGCATCAGCGCGGCGAGAACGCGGCCGCAGCTGGAGTTGGCGGCGGCCGGCTAACGGGTTTGGCTGGTCGGAGCGGCCCGCTGGCGCGTATACTACGCCAAGCAACGATAGGCCGCACATGGACGATACAGGAAGGCCCCGCAAATCGAAGGCGATCGAGCCGGTGTCGGCGCGCGTGCGCGCGCGATTGCAAGCCGCCAAGCAGCGCTTCCACGCCAATGACAGCATCGCCGCATTCCTGGAGCCGGGTGAACTCGACGCGCTGATGGATGAGGTCGAGGCGAAGTTCAACGACGTACTGGAGAGTTTGGTCATCGACACCTCCAGCGACCACAACACCCGCGAAACCGCCAAGCGGGTGGCCAGGATGTATCTCACCGAGGTGTTCCGAGGCCGCTACGTGGGCCAGCCCGACGTCACCGAGTTTCCGAACGTCGCCTCCCTCAATGAGCTGATGATCGTTGGGCCAATTACGGTGCGAAGCGCCTGCAGCCACCATTTCTGCCCGATCATGGGCAGGCTCTGGATCGGGTTGATGCCGAACGAACACTCCAACTTGATCGGCCTCTCGAAATACACGCGCCTGGCCGATTGGATCATGTCGCGGCCGCAGATTCAGGAGGAGGCGATCACGCAACTCGCCGACCTGCTGATCAACAAGGTGCGCCCCGACGGCTTGGCCGTGGTAATGGAGGCCGATCACTATTGTATGCATTGGCGCGGCGTAAAGGATGCCCAGACCAAGATGGTCAACAGCGTCATGCGCGGTTCCTTCTTGAAGGATCACACCTTGCGGCGCGAATTCCTCGCGCTGCTCAATCTGAAGGCTTGAGGTTCGGCATGCTTGTGCGTCTCCTCTATGCAAGCCGCGCCGTCGCCGCGATCAGCGCCGGCGTCCTCGACGATATCCTCGCGCAATCGCGGCGCAACAACCCGCCGCTTGGCGTCACCGGTCTGCTTTGCGTCTCGGACGAGACATTCATGCAGGTTCTCGAAGGCGGGCGCGATGAAGTGTGTGAAATTTATAACGCCATCGTGCGCGACGGTCGTCACACGCAGGTTCGTCTGCTCATCTACGAGGAAATTCAGGAACGCCGGTTCGGCGCCTGGACGATGGGGCAGGTGCGGCTTGACAAGGTCAATCCGGCGTTGCTGCTAAAGTATTTTAAGTGCGCGAAGCTCAATCCGCTTGAAGCATCGGGGCGGTCGACGATGTCTTTGCTCGAAGAGCTTGTGGCGACCGCATCGATCGTCAGCCGCGGCGAATAATGCAATTGCTTGCATGATGCGGTAAGCGCCGTAACTATCGCGTTATTCACACATTCATGGGTCGCGTGCGCGTTGCTTTCTGCCGACGAGTTGGCATAAGAGCCATCCCTCATCAAAGGAGCTAAGGGCATGGCGAAGGCGCCGACGATGCATTATCAAGCTTGGACTTCGAGCGAAGTGAAAACGCTGAAGAAACTGGCCAAGCAGAAGCTGGGCGCCATGAAGATCGCCAAGGAATTGAAGCGTACGCCGGCGTCAGTGCGCAACCGTGCGGTCAGCGAAGGCATTTCGCTCAGCACGCGCTGAAGCGTACGCCGCTCACCACTCGATGGTGACAAGCACGGTATCGCTATAAATTCCAGGCAAGGCCGCAGGCGCCGCGTAAATGCGTCCATAGGCGGGCGTGCTTGAGTTCCAAGCTGCGAGGCCAAGCAAATTGGGAACGATGACGCTGCCGTAACCGGAGGCGCCATCGCCCCAGATTTGCGTGCGCGAAGCGTTTGAGTAGATGTTGTAGTCCAGTTCGTGGACGCCGCTGCGCATTTGGCGAATGGCGAAATTCCCGCTCTGGCCGGGGTCGAGGCTGATCTCGACGGCGCTCAGCGCGCCTACCCCGGTGCACGACACGTTCACGGTCGTCGCCGCGTCCAGCGGCGCGTTGTTCAGCGGGACGTAGGTTCCAAACGACATCGGCGAGGCGGATACCGTGCAAGAGCAAAGCAGACAGAGCGCCTGCGCTTCGCGTGGGACGCAAAGTGCGGCGACGGTCGCCAGCGCGAGCGCGCGCGGGATCACAACGCGCGGCATGTAAGCGGCGCCGTCGCGCCCAGCGCGGCGGCGTCGATCTCGACTGCGCAGCGCGGCGCGGCCTCGGTGACGAGAACGCCGGGCACGACGATCGCGTCAAGGTAGACGCGGCCCTGGCTGCCAATCGCGAAGCGTGCGCCGTCGGCGCGGCGCACCAGGATTGCGCCTTCCGGCAACGGCTCGCCGGCGGCATTGGCGACGCGCACCTCGCCAGCAGCGCTCGCCGTGACCGGAAAGCGCAGCGTTGCGCCGCTGCGCGCCGCTGGCCGCACCACAAGCTCGTCGGATTGGACGCTGAGGTGGGGCGCCAAGTCGTCGACCTTGAACGTGATGCGGTTGGGTTCGTAGGCTCGCAGTCCGGTCACGAAGGCGCGGCCGCGTTCATCGGTGCGCGCGACCCATTGGCCGTCGCGGAAAATGTCGACGTCGGCTGCGCCAAGCCTGACCGTTGCAAAGCTTTCGCGCAGCGACGGGGCCACATGAAATTCACCGTCCAGCACTGCAACGCCGGCGGAGAATTGCGCGCGTTGGGCGCTCGTTTCCGGGCCGGCGTTAATCTCAACCTGCGCGTCGAATTGCCGCGCGCGTATGCTGATCCCGCCATCGAAGCGGTCCACCGCGCCTTCGCTGAGCGCCGCGCGCCAAGCGAGGCCATGGACGCCGGGCGGGGCAGATTGCAGCTGCGCTGAGGTTGTGAATCGGCGACCACGCGTCTGCAGCGATAGTGCGCCGCTGCGACGTTCACCGAAGGGACGCGAAAGCGTGAGGCGCAGCTCGGTGCTGCTTTCACCGTCGTCGACGTGCAGCGCAGAGACAGAGAGCGCGCCAAACCGGCCAAAAGTATTGGCGTAACCGACTTCGAATGTGCGCACGCGCGCGTCGCGATCGTCTTGCCAGACCGCGGTGGTCGAGAAGCGTCCGGAAGCGCCGGTGTTGACGCCGATGGTGGCGCGCGCGCGCTGTCTTGGAAGCGCGCCCTCTTGGCCCAGTCGGCGGAAATCTGCATCGGCGGCTTCTATGTGCGCGGCGAACGCCACGCGCTCGCCGCGCGCGCTCCAACTCAGACTGGCGAAGGCGCCGTCGAGGCGTGGCCCGCCGCCGGCCGCGACCGCTAGATCGAACTGACCCAGCGAAGGTGCGCCCAGCGAAACGCCGCCGGCGGCGCCAGCGAACGCGCCGCTCAATTCGGCGCGCCCCGCCAGGGTTGCCCAGCGGGTGAGGCCGTGACGTATCGAGGCGAGGGCGAAACCGCGTCCGTAGTGCGTGCTTTCCGCGCCGTAGCGCTCGCGCTCGGCGCCGATGGCGAAGGCGTAATCACTCAGGCCCGGCCGCAAGAGGTTCGGGCTTGCATAAAACGGCGTCTCGACCACGCTTTGTCGACCAAGCACATCTGTCACCACCACGCGCGCCAAGCCGCCGCCAGCGACGATCGGCGCATCGATGATCTCGAACGGTCCGGGGTCGACCCGCTCGCGGGCGCGCAGCGCGCCATCGACATAGAAGTCCACGACCGAAGCCGCGGCCGCGTCGCCAGCGAAGGTCGGCGTCGGAAACGGCACAAAGGTCGGGTCGAGGGAGAAATCGGTTCCGAATTGGACGCCGGCGAACCGAAACGGGGCGCCGCCGACGCCGCCGGAGGCGATGGCGTCGCCGATGCTGAGGCGGGTGCGTGCGTCTGGGAAATCGAGGGTCCAACTGGTGTCGAGGCGCACGAAGCGAGCGTTCTCGCCGGCGGTCCCGGCGATCCAGCTCGCGCCGCCAAAGCCATGCCTACTGAAAATGCCAAGTTCGAAAGCGCCGGCAAGATCGACGGAACCGGCGTGACGGGTCGCCACGGCGTCGAGGTTGAGAAATCCGCCTTCGCCGCGCGTCACCGGCAGCGCAGCCGTTCGCGCTGGCTCGATACTCTGCATTGCGAAGCAAGTGCTGGCGCAGGCGATTAGCACGGCCTGTTCGTCTGCGTCGAATGTAAACGTAAGGCCCGGAATGTCGCGCAGTGATACCGGTTCTGTCCTCGCCGCACTGTGCACGCCGAGCGCTTCGAGCGTGGCGCGCGTAACCAGAATCGCCTCGCCGCGACGCCACGCCAGCGCCTCGACGCGAACCCCGCTCGCCAGCATCCGAAATTCCGCGACGAACGGCGCAAAAGGCTCGCCCGCCTGAACGGGCGCCGGTTGCGCGGCGGCTGACCCCGCATAAGCGAACAATGCGCTAGCGAGGGGGGCTGCCAGCGGTCTCAAGCGTCAGCCGTTCGAAGAGGGCGGTCTCGCCGCGACCCGCCGTGTAGGACACCGTCAGCGCCTCGGCCCCCGACGGCGCCGGCAGCGCGACGGAGGCGCCTGCAAGCAGATAACGCGGCGCTCCTTCTATGGGCTGGCCGCCGGGCGCCGTGGTGACGGTGTGCAGGCGCACGTGGGCGTCTCCCGCGTTGACAAGCAGCGCGCCCGCCTGCGTACGTTGCGCTTGCAGGCGCGCCGTCGGACCCGGCGGAGACAGGAACACCGGCATTGAAAGCCGCAATTGTAGGCGCAGCCCCGGCTGGGCGTCCGCGGGGGGGAGCTCGCGCACGACCAGGCGATATGTCCGCTCACGCCGAAGCGCGGGCGGGGGATCGAGCACCGCCAGCCGCACGATCTGTTGTCGGTGCGCAGCGATGATGAAGGTGCTCGGCGCAACGAGAACGTCATCGGTTTCGGTAAGCACGTCGCGGCCATCATCCTGCGACCAGACGTAGGCGCGCGCCTCGAACGCGCTTTCATGCGGGCGCCGGTTGGCGATGCGCACCGACGTGATCGGGCGCTCGCTTGGCAAAGTGATGATCACCGGCGTGATTTGAACGCCGACGTCCTGGGCGCGTGTTGCAGGGGGCAATGCGAGCGCAAGCAAAGTCAGCGCGAGGGCGAGCCGGCGCTTCAATAGTTGACCGTGACGGTGACGGTGTCCTCGTAGTCGCCGGCCGGCGCGTTCTGCCCGCCGGGGGCGCGACCATAGACGGTGAGCGTTTGTACCGCTCCGCTGCCGGCGCCGGCGACGGTGTCGACGCCGGCGGTTTCGCCCCACACCAGCGTGCGCGCTGCGTCGCGGTAGAGACTGTAGGTGAGGGTCTGTGCGCCATCGGACATCTGCCGGTTGGCGACAGTAGCGGCAGGACCATCGCCCGGGCCAAGAGCAAGGACGTAAGCGGTGCCGGTCGTGCAGCGCACCTCAATAGTGGCGGCAGCGTCGTTGGGCGCGCCTGAAAGCGGATCATAGGCCCCGAGGTCCAGCGGGTTGGCGCTGACAACGCAAGCGTCGTCGACGGTCGCGGTTACGCTCATGGTGTCGGTCGCGGTCTGCGCGGCCGCGTCGCTGTGGGCCCAACAGCACGCCAGCGCTGCAGTGACCGCAATTTTGCCGCGCACGCGCATGCGAAGCCCTTAGAAGCACGGGCCGCACTATCGGAACTACAACTTAAGGTTTAGTAAATGTAAGCCTCGAAATGTCCGCCCTCGAATTGCGGCATCGAGCGGCCGGGTCGCCAGGCGATTGGAGCGGGCGGGGGGAATCGAACCCCCGACATTCAGCTTGGGAAGCTGACG
>CAZNTI010000117.1:0-6388 GCA_964575885.1 uncultured Terricaulis sp. | reverse complement strand
CGATATCCGCGCGACGATCGCCGCACGCTGGAAAGCCTTGGCGCTTTCCGCGTGCGCACCGCCGACGGGCGTGAAGTGCCGCTGACCAGCGTCGCCACCTGGGAATTCGCCCCCGGCGTCACCGGCCTTGACCGCCGCCAGCGTCAAAGCTCGATCCTGGTGACCGCCGATCTGGTCAACGCCGAGGCGCGTCAGGACATCATGCGCACGCTCGACCGCGAGTTCTGGCCGGGTTTCGAGGCCCGCTACGCGGCGGTTTCGCGTCGGGCCATCGGCGAGGCCGAGGGCCAGGCGGAGTTCATGGCCAACCTCACCCGGCTGATGCTGCTGGCCTTCGCGGGGATCTATTTCCTGCTTGCGGTGACTTTCCGCTCCTACGCCCAGCCTCTCATGGTCCTCTGCGTGATCCCCTTCTCGATCGTGGGCGCACTGCTAGGGCACCTCATCTTCGGGATCAGCTTTGCGCTGTTCTCCTGGCTTGGGATGATCGCCGCCATCGGCGTCGTCGTGAACGACAACGTCGTGCTGGTGGACCGCTGCAACCAGATCCGCGGGTACTTCGCGCTTCGCACTAAGCGCCCGGGCAATCCCGTTCCGGAGGACCAGGAAACGGAGTGGCAGCCGCACGACATTGCGTTGCCGAACGGCGAGGTCGTTGAGTACATCGGCATCGCGCCTGACCTCGAACCTCATGAAGAGATGATCATCACCGGCGCACAGAGCGGCTTCCAGAAGGGCCCGATCGAGCTGCGCTCGTCCAAGCAAATGCGTTTTGACAGCTCGGAGTATCAGGAGCGCGCGCGTGAGCTGGAGGCGATGGGCTTCCAGATAATGCGCGTGAAAGCCGAGATCGGGATCGTGACGGCGTCCGTCTCGCGTTTCCGTCAGATCTTCCTCACCTCGGTCACCGAATTCGTCGGCACTTCGCCGATGATCCTGGAGAATGCGGTGATCGTGCAGTTCCTGAAGCCGATGGTTATCAGCTTGGCGTTTGGGGTGCTCATCTGCATGCCTGCGACCTTGATCCTGACCCCTGCGTTCTACATGATCGGCATCGACATGAAGCGGATCGCAGTGTTCATCGGCCAAGTCTGGGCCCCGGTCTTCCGGAGACGCGGAACCGGGCTTGCGCCCGCAGAGTAAATTTGAACGTCAGTAAAGCTACGGGGAGAACTACATGATCATGCTTACCAGGCGCGCGATCGGCGCATCCAGCATCGCGCTACTGGCGGGCTGCGCCACCGGCGCTGAGCAAACCGGCGCCGCAGCGCCGCAGCGCCGGCCCGCCGCCATCGGCGCGTTCGGCGTCGATCTCGCCGGCCGCGACGTCAGCGTGAAGCCTGGCGACGATTTCTTCCGCTACGCCAACGGGACCTGGGCCGCCACAACTGAGATTCCCGCCGACCGCACCCGTTGGGGCACCTTCGACATCCTGCGCGAGAAGTCAGACAACGACGTCCGCACCATCATCGAGGAGGTGGCGCTCGCCGGCGGCGCGCCCGGCACCAACCAGCAGAAAATCGCCGATTTCTACAACGCCTTCCTGAACCAGGACGCCATCGACGCGCGGGGGCTTGAGCCAATCCAGCCGGAGCTCGAGCGCATCGCGGCGTTGCGCACCCACGAAGAGGTGCTGCGCCTGATCGCTGCGCCGGACGTCGCCGTGAATGCGCCGATCGCCATGTACGTGGGCCTCGATGAGCGCAACCCCAACCGCTACATCGTCAATGTCACGCACGCGGGCCTCGGCCTGCCCGAGCGCGAATTCTACCGCCGCGCGGATGGCGAGTTCCCGCGCATTCGCGAGCAATACCTTGCCCATATCGAGCGCATTCTGACGCTGGCCGGCCAGACCGGCGCCGCGGCGAAGGCGCGCACCGTGATGGCGCTGGAAAGTGCGATCGCCGAACGCCATTGGGTGCGCGCCGATCGTCGCGACCGCGACCGCACCTACAATCTGAAGAACCGCGCCGAGCTACGCGCGCTTGCGCCACGCTTCCCCTGGGATGCAGGCCTCGAGGCCGCAGGCCTGGGTGGGATCGAGGAAGTGGTGGTTGCTGAGTTGTCCGCCATGGGGCCGCTCGCCGAGTTGTTCATGGCGACGCCGGTATCGACCTGGAAGAACTACCTCGTCTTCCACCTGATCACCAACAACTCCCCGGTGCTGCCGCGCAACATCGACGACGCCACCTTCGACTTTTTCGGCCGCGCGCTGAACGGCCAGCCCCAGCAGCGCGAGCGCTGGAAGCGCGGCGTGCAGGCAGTCAACGGCGCGCTTGGCGAAGCCATCGGCCAGATTTACGTGCAGCGCCACTTCCCGCCTGACGCCAAGGCGCAGATGAGCGAACTGGTCGAGAATCTGCGCCGCGCCTATGGCGAGCGCATCGACCAATTGTCCTGGATGTCGGCCGAAACCAAGGTCGCCGCGCGCGAGAAGCTGGCGACCTTCCGCCCCAAGATCGGCTACCCCGATCGCTGGCGCGACTACGGCGCCCTGCAGGTCAGCGGCGACGACGCCTTCGGCAACGCCAAGCGCCAGGCATTGTTCGATTGGAACGAAGGCCTTGAGCGTCTCAGCGAGCCGACCGACAAGGACGAATGGTTCATGACGCCGCAGACGGTGAACGCTTACTACAATCCGGTGTTCAACGAGATCGTGTTCCCGGCCGCAATCCTGCAGCCGCCTTTCTTTGATCCCAACGCTGACCCGGCCGTGAATTACGGCGGCATCGGCGGCGTGATCGGCCATGAAATGGGCCATGGCTTCGACGACCAGGGCGCAAAGTCCGACGCGCAGGGCGTGCTGCGCGATTGGTGGAACGCCGAGGATGTGCGCCGCTTCGAGGAAGTCACCGGTAGATTGGCGGCGCAGTACGAGCAATTCGAACCGCTGCCAGGGCTCAAGCTCAACGGCCGGCTGACGCTCGGCGAGAACATCGGCGACAATGGCGGCCTGCAAGTGTCCTACCACGCCTATACGATTTCGCGGAACGGCGCGGAGGCGCCCGTGCTCGACGGCGTCACCGGCGACCAACGCTTCTTCCTTGGCTGGGCGCAGATATGGCGCTCGCTGATGCGTGACGAAGCCATGCGCATTCAGGTCATCAACGGACCGCACTCGCCCGGCATGTACCGCGCCAACGGCGCCGTGCGTAACATGGATGCGTGGTACGCGGCCTTTGGCGTCACGGAAGGCGATGCGCTTTATCTGCCGCCGGGAGAACGCGTCACCATCTGGTAGCGCGCGCTCGCGTTGCGTTGAACGAGGGGAGCGGTGAAAGCCGCTCCTCTTTTTCGTTGCGCTATTGCGGATGCTTCTTCGCCATGATTTCCCAACCATTGGCGACGATCTTTCGCAGCACGCCCTCGTCAACATCCGCTAGCTTGTTGATGTAGAGGCAACTCCGCCCCGTTTTGTGCTTGCCGAGCCGCCGCATCAGCGGCTCGTTGTCGTACCCGTCCATGATGTACAACACGAGATTGGCCTTGCGCGGACTGAAACCCAGGCGCGGCCAGGGGCCGCTCTTGCTCTGATATTCGCCGTAGCCGATGATAGTCGGCCCCCACATCGCGGGCTTCTCGCCGCTGATCTCGCGGAACATCTTGTCGATGCGCTTTGCATCCGTGCGGCGGGTTTCATCCTCGACCGCGGCGATGAACGCGGCGACCGAAGCTTTGGTGCGTTGGGTTTTCGGCTCAGCCATGGGCCCCTCTCACGGCGCCGGCCCGCCGCGCAAACTATCGAGCGCGGCGCAGAAGAAGCCCGGCGCATTGCCTTGGCTGCAGGCGACTCCGCCGATGCTGAAGATAAAAATAGTGATGCCGATCAGCGGCAGAATCACCCCCCTGGCGCGGGTGAGCATCATCGAAAGCGAGAAGCCCGGGCGTTCGCCCGTCACCTGGGGCCGCGCGCGCGGAGCGGGCGCGCTGTCGTCGTCGTCGTCGCCGTCGTCAGCGTCGCCGCCCCCGCCGACCTGAATGCGTACGTTCTCCATGCGCACGTTCTGCAGCTTTATGCCCGGCGCTTCGAAGTGCGTCGGCGTAGGCACCACAGGCATCGGCTCAGCGCGCACGAGGGCTTGTACAACAGCCAGAAAATGCTGAAAGCGCGGATCGTCGTCCGATCCGCTCCACGCCGCGAGGTCAGCATATTGCACCTCGCCGAACCCCAAGGGCGGGGCCACCAGATCGAGCCGCACCGGCGCCAGTACGCGGCGCGCGAGCCCGTGATTGGCCTCCTCCATCACCCACTGACCCTGCTCGTGATCGACGCTGTCGGCGGTCCAGACCGCGATCACGCACTTGGCGCTGTTGAGCTGCCTGGCGATCTCGGCGCGCCAGGACATCGACGGCTGAATGCCCTCGTCCCACCAGACATCGAGACCCGCCGCGCGCAAATGCTGCACCAGCGGCCGCACGCGATCGCGATCGGATTTTTTGTAGGAAACGAAAACATCGGCCATGGGCGCTCCCCCCGCATGCGCGCGCACTTTAGCGGAGCCGCCCCGCCCGCCAACGTGAAAACACTGAAATCACGTATGCGCCGCGAGGAAAGTTCAGACGCTCGTACATGCGTCACGCACCAAGGTTGTGCGATCGGAGCCGCGCATGCGCACGAAACGCTGGGCTCGTTGGCAAGCGCAAAGAGCCGCTCTCGTTATACACAGAGCTTGAGCGCGGGTCGCGGCGTTCCTAGAGTTGTAGCCGGCTTGAGGCAGCGCGTGGCGGACATATTCATCTCCTACAGCAGTAAACGGCGTCCCGCCGCGCGGCACCTCAAGAAGGTGCTAGACGCCTACTTCGCCACTACCGAAGAAATGGATAGGGAACGCCAGGACTTCGTGCCGCGTGTCACTTGGTTCGACTTCGATCTAGTCCCCGGAGACGATTTCGCACACCGCTTGATGGCCGAGATCGCATCAGCGAAGGCGGTCGTTGTATTGTGGTGCCGTCTTTCAGTTGTAAGCGAATGGGTGCAGAAAGAAGCACGTGAAGCCAGAGTGACTGGCAAATATCTTCCGGTCTGGATCGAAGAATCCAAACTGCCCGGTGAATTCGAAGCGCTTGACACTATAAATCTCAGTACTTGGGATGGGCGACCACGTAGTCCGCATCCGGAGCTGGGAAGATTGCTCATCCACATTGGCCGTCGCATTGGCCGCGAAGGCTGTGCAGCATTGGACCTTGAGCGCAGGCTGCAGCACATCGAGCAAGCTTGGAGCGACTATGGCGCTCCGTCGCTCAAGGATATGGCCCCCGAACCCGAGCCTTTACCGTGGCGCGAACCCACTTCGGCGATTCGAAATACGAGTCACAATCCGCCGCCCGCCGATAAGCCGCCCTATGACATAGGACCGCCACCCGCAGGTATCTCGCCAAACTTGGCTCAGCATTGGGACAATGCGATACGAGGCAATGCAACTGCTCTGACGATCATCGCCTGGCATTTCGCTGAAGGGAAAGGCGGTGTCGGGGAAAACAACCATGAAGCAGTGCGGCTTTTCGAACTGGCTGCAGGCCAGGGGCTCGCAGACGCACAATACAATCTCGCTGTGATGCATGCACACGGTCGCGGTGTTCAGCAGGATGACAGCGCGGCGGTTCGTCTTTTCAGATGCGCTGCCGACCAGGGATTTGCTCTTGCGCAATACAATCTCGCCCTGATGTACGCGGACGGTCGCGGCGTCCAGCCAAGTGATATCGAGGCGGTTCGCCTCTATACCCTTGCGGCTGAACAAGGCCTCGCAGAGGCGCAGTCCAATCTAGCTGTCATGTACGGCGCGGGCCGCGGAGTTCCACAGAATGACCAGGAGGCGGTGCGCCTTTTAAAACTCGCTGCTCAGCAGGGCAACGCGGCGGCGCAATGCAATTTGGGCATGAGGTACGCGGAAGGCCGCGGCCTCGGCACGGACACCTCAGAAGCAGCCCGTCTTTGGCGTCTCGCTGCGGACCAAGGCTTCGCCCAGGCCCAACACAATCTCGCCCTTTCCTACCTAACAGGACGGGGTGTTCAACGGGATGACCGCGAGGCCGTTCGACTCTTCAAGCTCGCCGCTGATCAAGGCTACGCGGCCTCCCAATACAATCTGGCTCTCTTGTACCAGCAACCGCTAGGCGGACTCCCTAAAGATGATCATGAAGCGGTACGGCTCTATACGCTCGCTGCCGATCAGAATTTTGCGCCGGCGCATACAAATCTGGGCGTGATGCATTTAAGTGGCCTTGGCGGACTCACCAAAAACGAGCGCGAAGCGGTTCGCCGCTACACACTTGCCGCAGATCTGGGGCATGCACCGGCACAGGTAAACCTGGGCGTCGGGTACATGCACGGTCTATGCGGTCTCCCCGTTAACATCGACGAAGCGCGGCGTCTATTTCGCCTAGCGGC
>CAZNTI010000116.1:0-6410 GCA_964575885.1 uncultured Terricaulis sp. | reverse complement strand
GCCGCTTAACCGCCTCCATCAGCACCAGCCCGCCCTGCGCCGGCCAAAGCACCTCGCCGACCCGCTCGAACGCCTCCGCCGCCTTGACTGCCGGGCTCCAATGGGACGGCGGCGTAAACACCGCGCGCGTGGAGTGCACGGGTTCGAACATGGCGTCCCCCAAAAGCCCGCCCAATTGCGTGCGCGAATAAGGCCGCCCCTGGCCGAACGGCGTCGCACCCGATTGCGCCCACAGGCTCCAGCGATTGGCAGCGATCACCACGAGCCGGCCTTCCGGGGCCATCACGCGCCATACTTCCCGCAGCAAGGCGCGCTCGGCCTCAGCCTCTTCCAGCGCATGCGCGAGCAGCACCCGATCAAACACCGCGTCCATGAACGGCAGCCGGGTCTCGTCGCCAAGCACGGTGAGCGCGCGCGCCCCGGGGGGCCAGGGCTCGGCCCCCTGTTGCGCCGGCATCATCGCCAGCGCCCGGCGCGCGCGGGCCCGGAACGGATCCAGGAACGGCGTTGCGTAGCCGACGCCCAGCAAGTCCAGCCCCTCGACGTCAGTCCAGAGCGCGCCGAGCTTGCGTCCAGCGGCGCGCAGCACCGCAGCGCCCAAAGACGACGCGTAGAATCTTTGCAGAGCGTGGACATCGACGCGCATGGGTCAGAAGCGCTAAGCTAGGTTATGCTGCAAATCCACCAATTCCCCTGCCTCGACGACAATTACGGGTTCCTCGTCCACGAGTCCGCAAGCGGCGCGACGGCCGTTATCGACACGCCCGATCCCGATGAGATCCTGCGCCAGGCTGCGGCCAAGGGTTGGCGCATCACCGACATCTGGAATACCCACTGGCATCCCGATCATGCGGGCGGCAACGCCGCCATCAAGGCCGCCACTGGCGCGCACATCACCGGCCCCGCTGAGGTGGAGCGCATCGGGCTTGCGCCCGATCGCGTGGTCGGCGACGGGGACGCAGTGATGTTGGGCGCCGTCAACGCGCGCGTGCTCGACGTCGGCGGCCACACCCTTGGCCACATCGCTTATGTGTGCGAGGCCGACAACGTGGCCTTCGTTGGCGATGCGTTGTTTGCGCTGGGCTGCGGGCGCCTGTTCGAAGGCACGCCGCAGCAGATGTGGACGAGCCTGCAAAAACTCGCGGCTCTGCCGGACGACATCACGCTTTACTGCGCCCACGAATACACCCAGTCGAATGCGCGCTTTGCGCTGCACGTCGATCCCGCCAACGACGCGCTGAAGGCGCGCGCCGCCGAAATCGACCGCTTGCGCACCCAAGGCCGGCCGACCGTGCCGATGACGTTGGCGCAAGAGAAAGCCACCAATCCGTTCTTGCGCGCGCCGGTGATCCTCAACGATCTTGAGCCGTGGCAAGCGTTCGCGGAACTGCGCAAACAGAAAGACACATTCAAGGCATGAGCCCGGACGCCATCATCGCCGCTCTGGCGATGCAGCCCCACCCCGAGGGCGGCCACTACGTGGAAACCTTCCGCGACGCTGCGACGGTGGGAGGGCGGGCCCATAGCACCGCGATCTACTTTCTGCTGCAAGCCGGTGAACGATCGCACTGGCACCGCGTCGACGCCGCTGAGCTTTGGTTCTGGCATGCCGGCGCAGCGCTCCGTCTTGAGATTGAGGGGCGTGACCCGATCATGCTCGGCCCCGACCTCGCCGCTGGCGAGCGTCCACAAGCCATCGTCCCCGCGCACGCGTGGCAGGCGGCTTCAAGCCTCGGCGCTTGGACGCTGGTGTCGTGCGTGGTCGCGCCGGGCTTCGAATTTTCAGGTTTCGAGCTGGCGGCGCCGGATTGGCGGCCCACGGGGTCTATTGTTCCGGACCCTGCACAGCGCCGGTGACCACATTGCGGACAGCGATCGAAGAAGGCCGGCCCTCATAGCCCATATGCGGGGCCACCTGGATGATCAGCATGTCGCCCTGCAGCAGCGCGCGCGGCGTCGGCCCGATGACGATCCGCACCCGCCGCACGTTGGTCATGGGCGCTGAGGCCAGGCCCTCGCCGGCGCGCTCGGCGGCGTCGACAACCAGCGCTGCCGCGGGCGCGGGTATCTGCGCCGGCAGGATGAACTGCACCGGCTCGCCCAGGCTGCGCTGCAGACGCATCTGCAATTGCCGGAAGCGCTGCTGCAACTCCTCGAGCGCCATCGCCCGCGGTGCGATCGGCGCTGCCAGACCTTCCTCAGCGGCGGCCGCGCCGGTGCTGAGCACACGCGTATACACCGTGATGCTGCCGCTTGGCGTCACACGCAGCCGGATGTTGCCGTCCTCGGTGCTGTAGAGTTCGTTGCCGCCGGCCGCCATCACCGGGCGCAGGACGTGAACCTCGGGATCGCCTTCGAAGCGCACCAGCGCGGCGCGCCCGCCCGAGCGGTCGAGCACGAAGCGCACAGCGCCGTCGGGAGTCGCATACCGTGTCGCCACGGAAACGGTGTGCAGCGGGGCCGGCGCCTGCTCACGCTGCGCCGCAGCCGGGCTCGGCGCGCCGGCGAGCGCGAAGGCGGCCGCCAACGCAGCCCCGCACCCCGACAGGCTTGAACCTTGACTCATGAACAAGGATCAGAGCGCCTCGACCTAGGCGCTTTTTTGACAGTGTTGCAGTGAGCCGGCGCCGGTGTTGCGGCAAAGTCGCAATGCTTAACCGACCGTGACGCCGCCGGGCTCCGACGCCGCATGCGCCAGCTCCGCCTGCGCGGCCAGTCGGAAGACCAACGCGCGGTCCACCGAAGCGAGCTCTGCGGCGGCGGCCGCGCCGGCGCCCAGCAGCGGCTGCCCCACCTGCGCCTGCGGGCGTTGCGTGGATTGGCCTCTAAGAGGCGCCGCCTCGGCAGCCGGGATCTCCGGGGGCAGCCGCAGCACCACGCGCACGCCGGAGGTCAATTGAGGCGGCTCAGCCTGCGGCGCGCCGGTCGTGGCCGCCAAGTCGCCTGCGACACCAAGCACAAACGACAGGGCCGTCAGGCCGAGCGCACATACAAACACGCGGAGGGGAACTGATCGTGCCAATTGAAAGACCGTTAACTGAGTCGAACCTCAGCGTCAGCCCGCACGCAAGCAGCTTCCCCTAACGCAGCGACTCCGCATCCAGATTGAGCTCCGACACCGGTATGCGCTCGGCGTTCGGACGCACCCGGCGCAGCGCGTTGTAAAAGTGCTGTGCGTCGCCCACCACCACCAAGTCGGCGCGATCCGGATCAAAATAACGCTGCGCAGCGGCCTGCGCCTGTTGCGGGGTGACACTGCTCACGTCCGAAACGTAGGTGTTGAGCCGCTCCGGCGGCAGGCCATAGAGCGCCAATGTAGATATCTGGCCGGCGATGCCGGATGTGGTCTCGACGCTGCGCCCGAACGATCCGATCAGCACCGCCTTGCGGGCAGTGAGTTCGGCGTCCTCGGCGGGCGCGGCCCCGATGCGGCCGATCTCGGCGCGCATCAATTCGTAGACTTGCACCGCAGCATCGTTACGAGTCTGCGCGGAGGCGATGATCGGGCCCGGCGCGAGCCGCGCCTGCAGGCTTGAGCCGGCCCCGTATGAGAGACCGCGCCGGATGCGGATCTCGGTGTTGAGCCGGGCCGAATAGCCCCCGCCCAGCACATTGTTGGCGACCAGCAGCGGGAAGTAGTCGGCGTCGGTGCGGGCGACGCCGCGCAGCCCCATGGCGACAGCCGCCTGGCCCGTTTCCGGCAGATCGATGACGATCGTGCGCGCCGACGCGGCATGGGCGGAGGCGTCCGGGGGCGCGACGCGCTCACCGGGGGCGCTTGCCCAGTCGCCGAAGAAGCGCTCGGCCAATGCAAAGCCCTGCTCGGCGGAAACGTCGCCGGCGATCACCAGCACAGCGTTGTCGGGGCGCCATTGGGCGCTGTGATAGGCGGCCATGTCGGAGCGGGTGATGGCGGCAAGGCTCGTCGGCGAAATCACGCCGCCGTACGGGGCCTCCCCGTAGAGCGCGCGGCTCATCGCCATCTGCGCGATCGAGCCCGGCTCGCTGAGCGCCACCTGCAAGCCGTCGAGCGCTTGCTGGCGGGCGCGGTCGAGCTCTTCGTCGGCGAAGACTGGATTGCGCACCACGTCGGCGAACACGGTGAAAGCGTCTGCGACACGGTCGCTTCTGGTCTGCAGCGACACGGTCGAGGAATCCGCCCCTGAGCCGGCGCCGATCTCGGCGCCAAGCGATTCAATAGCGCGGGCGATCTCGGTGGCCGAGCGCGTGGTGGTGCCGCGCGTCAGCAGGTCGGCGGTCATGGTGGCGAGGCCCGAGCGGCCGCGCGGATCGGCGCTGTCGCCGGAAGCAACGCGCAGATTGGCGCTGATCAGCGGCAGCGACCGGTTTGGCGCAACGATGACGCGCAAGCCGTTCGCGAGCGCGCGCGATTGCGTCGCCGGCACGCGCGCATTCACCGGCGTTCCCGGCGTCGGCGGCTGCTCGCGCTCGGCCTCGGCGGCAAGCGTGAAAACCGGTATTTCTGCTTGCGGTATCGACAGCGCACGCGCCTGGATGGTGGGCGACGTAGCGATCGTATCGCCGCTAGCGCCTGGGGTTTGCGGCAGGTAGCGCACGACCACGCGACGGCCGTCGTCGAGGATCGCGCGCGCCACGCGTTGGATGTCGAGAGCGCTGGTGCGCTGGATCGCCGCCAGCAGCCGGTCGGCATAGTCAGCGTCGCCGTAGCGGATAACCGCGTCGGCGAGTTCGAATGCGCGGCCGTAGGCGGTTTCACGGCCTTCGATGGTGGCGGTGACGATTTCGTTCTTGGCTTCATCGAGTTCGGCGTCGGTCACGAGCCCGTCGCGCACTCGTGCGATCTCGTTGCCGAGACTGGTCACGCCCTGCTCCGCAGATTGGCCTTCGGAGAGAATCGCGAACAGCGAATAGGCGCCGGGGTCCTGGGTGGCTTCGAGATTGGTGAATACAGCGGTGGCGACCTGCTGCTCATAAACCAGCGATTGATAGAGCCGCGACGATTCCCCGCGCGAGAGGATCGCATCGAGCACCATCAAAGCCGGCAGATCGGGATGCGTGGCTTCCGGCTGCGGATAGGAGATCATCACCGCCGGCAAAGGCACGTTGGGCGCATAGACCGTGTACTCGCGCGGGCTCGTGCGCGCCGGTTCGATCGGATAGTCGCGCGGAATCGGCCGGTCAGGGCGGGCGATGTCGGCGAAATACTCGTCAACCCAGGCGTTGAGCTGCGCAGGGTTAAAATTTCCCGCCACCACCAGTACGGCGTTGTCGGGTCGATAATAGGTGGCGTGGAAGGCGCGCACGTCTTCCACAGTGGCGGCGTCGAGATCTCCGATGGAGCCGATGCCGGGGCGGCCATACGGATGCACGCTGTAATTGGCTTGGTTCAGGTAGAAGTAAAAGAGTCGCCCGTACGGCGAGGCGAGCACGCGCTGGCGCAGCTCTTCCTTCACCACGTCGCGTTCGGAATCGAAGCTCGCCTCGTTGACCACGAGCGAGCCCATGCGGTCGGCCTCGGCCCACAACACGCGCTCAAGGTGATTGGCGGGAACGACCTCGTAGTAATTGGTGAAGTCGTCATAGGTGGAGGCGTTGTTGAAGCCGCCGACATCCTCGGTCAGCCGGTCGAAGAATTGCTCCGGCATGTTGCGCGTCGATTTGAACATGATGTGTTCGAACAGATGCGCAAAGCCCGAGCGGCCGGCCGGATCATCCACCGAGCCCACATCGTACCAAACCTGCACCGAGACGTTGGCGGTATTGGCGTCCGGCATGGCATAGACCCGCAAGCCGTTTTCGAGCGTGCGCATCGTGTAGCGCAACGGCGCGACCTCGACTGCGCCGCTCGCCGGAGCTGGGGGCGTGGAACTGCTGGCGCACGCCGCCAGCGCTACGGCCGCGGCAATGAACGTGATGAGCTTGCGCATGGGACCCCCCGGCGTCGATTGGAACTTTTACGGCGTCATAGCAGCGGCCAGCGCCGCGGCGCCACCCCCGATGCGACGACCCTCCGGTTGGTGCGGACGGGCGGCGCTGTGCGCTCGCCCTTGGGGCGAGTGGCGTTGCCGGTCAGCCCGCCTTGGCGATCAGCGGATCGTAAGCGAGGATTGGCGAAAGCCAGCGTTCGGCGGTTGACATGTCCCAGCCCTTGCGGCGCGCATAGTCCTGGACCTGATCGCGGTCGATCTTGCCAACGCCGAAATACTCCGCCTGCGGGTGCGCGAAATAGAGGCCCGATACCGACGATGGCGGGGTCATCGCCATGCTCTCGGTGAGTTCGATGCCGAGCGCGCGCGCATCGAGGAGGTCGAAGAGGGTCGCCTTCTCGGTGTGGTCGGGCTGGGCCGGATAGCCGGGCGCGGGGCGGATGCCTTTGTAGCTCTCGGCGATGAGTTCGTCGTAAGACAGCGCCTCATCAGCGGCATAGC
>CAZNTI010000115.1:0-6422 GCA_964575885.1 uncultured Terricaulis sp. | reverse complement strand
TTGGCCTCTCCAACGCCGAGGGCTTGGCGCTCATGTGCCTAGCCGAGGCGCTGCTCCGGGTGCCCGACGAAGCGACCGCCGACAAGCTGATCGCCGAGAAGATCAGCTCGGGCAAATGGGACGAGCATCTCGGCAAGTCCGATCACTGGCTGGTCAACGCCGGGACCTTCGGCCTGATGCTCACTGGGCGCGTGGTGGCGCTGCCCGAAGAGATGAAGGGCGACGCGGGTAGGTTCCTGGGCCGGCTGACGCAGCGCATGGGCGAGCCGGTGGTCCGCGCCGGGGCCATGCAGGCGATGCGCATCCTGGGCGAACAATTCGTGCTTGGGCGCACCATCGACGCGGCGCTGAAGCGCGGCCAGGGCATGGTCCGCCAGGGTCTGGCGACGCGCTATTCGTTCGACATGCTGGGCGAAGGCGCGCGCACCAACGCCGACGCCGAGCGCTATCTGGCGTCGTACGCCAACGCCGTCGACGCCGTTGGCAAAGCCTCGGAGGGTCGCGGCCCGCAGGCCTCGTCGGGCGTGTCGGTCAAGCTCTCGGCGCTGCATCCGCGCTACGAGGCGCGCCAGGAAGAACGCGTGATGCGCGAACTCTATCCGCGCGTGCTGCAACTCGCTGAAAACGCCAAACGCTGGAACATCGGCCTCACCATGGACGCCGAGGAAGCGGATCGTCTGGTGCTGTCGCTGAAGTTGTTCGAGCGTCTGGCCATGGAACCCTCATTGGCCGGCTGGGAGGGCCTGGGGCTCGCTATCCAGGCCTATCAGAAGCGCACCCGCCCGCTGATCGAGCGCCTGGTTGCGCTCGCGCGGCGGCGGCGCGCGCCCATCCAGGTGCGGCTCGTGAAGGGGGCGTATTGGGACGGCGAGGTCAAGCGCGCGCAAGTCATGGGCCGGCCGGATTTTCCGGTCTGGACCACCAAGGCCGCCACCGACGTGCACTATCTTGCCTGCGCGCGCGACCTGCTGGCCGCTGGCGATGCGCTGTTTCCGCAATTCGCGACCCACAACGCCCACACAGTGGCGGCGGTGCGGCGCATGGCCCACAGCGCCGGCCATGACGGTTACGAATTCCAGCGTCTGCATGGCATGGGCGAGGCGCTCTATGCGGCCGTGGAGCCGGCCCCCCCGGTGCGCGTCTACGCTCCGGTTGGCGGTCACGAGGATCTGTTGCCCTATCTGGTTCGCCGCCTGCTGGAGAACGGCGCCAACACCAGCTTCGTGCATTCGTTTCTCGACGACGATGTGTCACCCGAGGTCGTCGCCGCCGATCCGATCGCCACGTTGGAGGCGCGCCCGCATCGTCACCCGCGACTGCCGCCGCCCGCGCAGCTCTACGGCGCTTCGCGGCGCAACTCGACGGGGCGCGATCTGTCCATCTCTGCCGAGCGTGGGGCGCTCTCTTCTGCGCCGTTCTCGCGGGATGTGTCGAGCGCAGAGCGCGAGATGAAGGGGGCGGCGTCGCAGGATGTCGGAGAAGCCGTCGCGACCGCGCTTTCCGCCTTCCCGGCCTGGAACGCGCGTGGCGGCGCCGAGCGCGGACGCATTCTGCGCAACATGTCGGATGCGTTGCAGGCCAGCCACGACGATCTCGTACAGCTCATCGCCGACGAAGCGGGACGGACGCTGCAGGACGGCGTCGATGAGGTTCGGGAGGCGGTGGATTTCTGCCGCTATTACGCTGCCGAAGCGGAGCGCCTCTTCGCCGCGCCGGCGGTGCTGCCCAGTCCCGCTGGTGAGACCGACCATCTCGCGCTGCATGGACGCGGCGCATTCGTGTGCATCAGCCCATGGAACTTCCCGCTGGCGATTTTCACTGGACAGATCGCAGCGGCGCTTGCCGCGGGCAACAGCGTGGTCGCTAAGCCCGCCGAGCAGACCCCGCGCATAGCTGCGGCGGCGGTGCGGATTTTTTACAAGGCCGGTTTGCCGCGCGAGGTGCTGCAGCTGGCGATCGGAGATGGCGCGACGGGCGCGGCCCTGGTTGCCGATCCGCGCATCGCCGGTGTCGCCTTCACCGGCTCGACCGAAGTGGCGCGCGCCATCAATCGCAGCCTGGCGGCGAAGGACGGCGGGATCGCGCCGTTGATCGCCGAGACCGGCGGCCTCAACGGCATGTTCGTCGACACCACCGCGCTCAAAGAGCAGGTGGTCGATGACGTCATCGCTTCGGCGTTCAATTCCGCCGGTCAGCGCTGCTCGTCCTTGCGCATCCTGTTTCTGCCGTTTGAAACCGCCGACGAGACGTTGGAAACCTTGCTTGGAGCGATGGATTGCCTGGTGATAGGCGATCCGAGCGACCCTTTCACCGATGTCGGGCCGATCATCGACGCCGACGCCAAGGCCAATCTCGACGCCCACATGGCGCGCATGCGCCGTGAAGCGAAGGTGCTGAAGCAACTCGATGTCTCGGCGCTTGGCGGAACGTTCTTTGGGCCCGCGGCGGTCGAACTCTCTTCGCTGGATCAGATCGACAGGGAGGTGTTCGGTCCCATCCTGCACATCGTCCGCTACGATCCGGCCGACATTGCCGAGGTCGGCGGGGCGCTCGCCGCCAAGGGCTACGGCCTGACGCTTGGCGTGCACTCACGTCTCGAAAGCTTCGCGGCAGCGGTGATCGCTGCGGTTCCCGCTGGCAATGTGTATGTGAACCGCACCATCGTCGGCGCGGTGGTTGGCGTGCAGCCGTTCGGGGGCTCGGGGCTTTCGGGGACCGGCCCGAAGGCCGGGGGACCGCACTATCTGCTGCGCTTTGCCGAAGAACGCGCGATCAGCGTCAATATCGCCGCGCAAGGCGGAGATCCGCATCTGCTGAATCTCTAGCATGTGGCGGCGCGCGGGCTTGGCGCTCGTATTCGTCTGGTTCCTGCTCGGCGGGATCGCCCATTTCGTGCTGACGGACGCGTTCGTTGGCGTGGTGCCGGCTTATGTTCCGTTTCCGCGTGCGGTGGTGCTGGTGACCGGCGCCTGCGAAATCGTCGGCGCGTTGGCGCTGTTGACGCCGCGCTTGCGCCCACTGGCCGGCCTTGGCCTGATGGCGTTCATCGTCTGCGTCACGCCGGTGCATGTCGAGATGCTTATGCGCGCGGAGCAATACGCGATCGGTGCGCCGGCGCTGTGGGCGCGGTTATTGTTTCAGCCGGTGCTTGTCTGGATCGTCTGGCGGGTGACGCGAAGCCAGAGCCCGGCCGGCTAGCTCAACTTTCCGGCGATCCATCCTGGTCCATCCGCCCTATTGACGACCCGCACGCTGCTGATCCTAGAACGCAAATTCGAGCGCTGCGCGCGCGACCAGTTCGCCCGAGCGCACGAACATCACTTGCGCTTCGGCATAGGCGCTGGTCTTTCCGAAGCGCAGCACCTGGGCCTCAACGCGAAAGTCGTCGCCTGTCGCAGGCCGCAAAAAATGTGTGTGCTGATAGCTCGTTCCGCGCGGGACGCGGTCAGTGGTGGACATAGCCAGCGCCGTCACCGTGTCGATCGCGGCCATGATGGCCTGCCCGCAAACGCCGCCGCCGGTAAATTTAAGCGCGTCGCTCTCCGGCAGGATCGCCCACACGCGCGCGCCTTCGGCGCCGAAATCACGCAAGCCGAGCTGCTTTACCCACGGCGCGAACACGAACGCGTAGGCTGCGGTGACGGTCTCGCTGGTGACCGGAAAGATGGGGCCTGGGCCGGCGCCGTCGGGCATCTTCATGAAAAGTCCATTGGCGACGCACCGTGTGAATGCTTTTCTTGTCGGCCGGCGCCGCCTAAATCTCTTAACATGCCCGCCGAAAACGTCACGCCATTCCGTCCCCGCCCCAAGCGCCCGGTCGCGCCGCAGCAAAGCGGCGGGCTGGGCTTCAAGACCCATCGCGGCAAGGCGGTGCTGGTGCATGTGCTGACGCTTGGCGCCTTTGGCCTCAGCTTTTTCTTTCCGCAGCCGCCGCTCTCGTTCATCGCCATCGGGGTGGCGATCGCCGGGGTTGTGGTGGCGTATTCGAGCCGCGAGCAGGCGATGCCGTGGGCGGCCACCCATCACGAGCACGCGCTGCGCACGCTGATCATCGGCTATGCGCTGTCGACGCTCGGGTCGCTTTTGACCTACGTGCACGGCTCGCTGGCGGTCCTAAGCTTCGGCATCGGCCTCGCCGTGATCGTCTGGGCTGTGGTGCGTGCGGCAATCGCCTTGGTGCTGGCGGTGATGCGTAGGCCGGTGCCGCACCCGCGCGGCTGGTTCGTTTAGCGCGACGCGTCAGTCGAGCACCCGGCAGCCATAGCCTTCTTCATATTGGGCTTGTGCGCTGATTGCGCCAAACAGGACGCTGGCGCGCACCAGGCCGCCATCGGCTTGCGTCACCTGCACGCTGTCGCGGGCCTCTTCGGGAAAATCGGAGATGCAGGAATCCAGGCCGCGGCCGCTGATATGAATGCAGGAGCAGGTCTGCTTGGCGGCGTAGCCGGTGGCGATCTCGGCAAACGCCAGCTGGCCGCGGAGGGCCCAAATCCCGGCCCCGATCAGGACCAGTACGGCTGCGCCGACAGCGATCACAATCCAGCGTTTGCGCGACATGGCCGGCTCCCCCTATGCTCCCGGCTGAGCATAGCGAAGACGAGGGGGTGCGTCATGCTGCGCGCGGGCATGCTTGCGGCGGTTTTGGCTTCTTTCGCGACCGGGGTCGCTGCGCAGACTCTGGCGCCGCTACCGCCGCAGCCGGAGGGCGTGGCCTGGCCCACGGCGGCGTGGGAAACCGCGCCGCTCCCAACCGATGTCGATCGCGCCGCCTTCGACCTTGCTGTGACCGAAGCGTTCGCCGGACGGCATCCGCAGATGGGCGAGACCCGGGCGGTGGTGATCGTGCAGGGCGGGCGCATCGTGTTCGAGCGCTACGGCGAGGGCTATGGCCGCGACACCCGACTGGTGGCGTGGTCGATGTCGAAGTCGATCACGCACGCGCTGGTCGGGGCGGCGGTGCTGCAGGATCGCGTTGCGATCGACACGCCGATGGGAAACCCGGCCTGGCGCGGGGGCGACCGCCGCGCCGCCATCACCTGGCGGCAATGGCTCAACATGGTCGACGGCCAGGACTATCTTGAGATCGGCGCGCCGAGCGTGGTCGAGAACGACGTTGCCAACATGCTCTACGGGCGCGGGCGGGGCGACACTGCGCGCTTCGCGGCGCGGCTGCGCCTGGCGCACGATCCCGGCGCGCACTGGAACTACAATTCCGCCGGCACCCTGCTGATTGCCGATGCGCTCACCCGTGCGGTGGTCCCCGACCCGCGCGACGTCGCGGAGCGACGCGAGCGCATGCGCGCGTGGATGGACAGTGCGCTGTTCCAGGCGATCGGCATGAACCCTGTGGTGGAGTTCGACCCGCGGGGATTGTTCTATGGCAGCTCGCTGGTCTGGGCCACGGCGCGCGACTACGCGCGCTTCGGCTATCTTTATCTGCGCAACGGCGAGTGGGATGGCGCGCGGGTGCTGCCGGCGGGCTGGGTCGATTTCGCGCGCACGCCAGGGCCTGACACCGATACCGACGTCTACGGCGCGCACTGGTGGCTTACGCCGCCTAACGGGACCGGCCGCCCGATGCGCTCGCTGATCGTCGAGGACGATTTGCGCGACGCATTCTCGGCGCAAGGGCACGAAGGCCAGATCATTGTGGTGGCGCCGTCCAAAGACCTGATCCTGGTGCGGCTGGGGCTGTTCGACGGCGGCGCCGATTCATGGGATGCGCTCGGCGACTGGACGGGCCGCGTGATCGGCGCCTTCGGCGACCGCTAGCCGTTTTCTGGGCAAGGGCGCCTTTTTAACCGGCGCCGAGCCTTGCAGGCGGTTCTGCACTTGAGCGCGCATTCTGTTGGGCCCAGGATCAGACGATCCTTTCGGGTCATATGTTCAACGAGTTGCGCACGCCGTCCGGTAAAGTACGGGGCCCTTATAGGGACGTCGCCGCTTGGCTCGCGCGCATCGGCGAGGGCGGCCTGAAACAGCGCCACGCCGAGGCGGAGGCGCTGTTTCGCCGGCTGGGCATAACCTTCGCGGTCTACGGCGAAGGCGGCGACCCCGAGCGGCTCATTCCGTTCGATCTGATTCCGCGGGTGTTTGGCGCCGAGGAGTGGCGGATCCTGTCGCGTGGCGTGCGCCAGCGGGCGCGGGCGATGAATGCCTTCCTCTACGATGTCTATCATCGCGGCGAGATTCTGCGCGCTGGGCTGATCCCCGAGGCCTTAGTGCTGCAGAACGAGGCGTATCTGCCGGAGATGGCGGGCTTCGATCCGCCCGGGCGGGTCTACAGCCACATCGTGGGCGTCGATATCGTGCGCACCGACGCGGCGCATTTCCAGGTGCTTGAGGACAATTGCCGCACGCCGTCAGGCGTCAGCTACATGCTCGAAAACCGCGAGATCATGATGCGGATGTTCCCGCAGCTG
>CAZNTI010000114.1:0-6430 GCA_964575885.1 uncultured Terricaulis sp. | reverse complement strand
GATCCTGCAGCGCTGCGCCCAGTCGAAAAATGTTGTGGGAGGAGCCGATCACCCAGATGGCGCCGTTTGGCTTCAACAGCCTCCGCGCTTCGACAAGCCAGGCGCGTGTGAACGCATCGTAGGCGGCGAAGTCTGCGAACTTGTCCCACTCGTCGTCGACGCCGTCGACGTGGGATTGGTCGGGCCGCGTCAGCGCGCCGCCCAATTGCAGATTGTAGGGCGGGTCGGCGAAGACGAGATCGACGCCGCCTTCGGGCAAGCCGGCCATCGCGGCTACGCAATCGCCTTCGATGATCCGGTCTTTGACGTGGCGCGCCATCTCGTCCCCCAGGCGGGGAATCCTAGAGCTTGACGATTCGCCGAATCAACTGGCGGCGATCGCGTTAACCACGATTTGAGCAGCTTCACGGACGCGCGCGGCTGCGCTAGCCCTAGATCTTGGGGGTGTTCGATGTCTCACCACGAAAGTGCGGCCAGGGGCCCGCAAGCCCGCATGGTCGACCGCATGCTGTTCTTTTCCGACGCGGTGTTCGCCATCGTGCTGACGCTGCTGGCCATCGAGCTGCATGCTCCGGAGGCGCACACCGATCAGGAGCTGATCGCCGGGCTCGCCGCCATGGCGCCGCAATTCATGGCCTTCGCCATCAGCTTTGCGCTGATCGGGCTTTGGTGGACGGTGCACATGCGGATGACGCGACGGCTGGTCGAGTTCGATTGGCCCACTGCGATCGTGAACCTGCTGGCGCTGGGCTGCATCACGCTGCTGCCGTTTGCGAGCGCGGTCTTCGGCGAGCGCCCCGGCAGCATGGCGGCGCTGCGTATCTACTGGCTGACCAGCGCCGCGGCGGCGTTTTCGATGACGCTGCTGTTTCTGGTGATGACGCGCGGGGGCGGGCGCCTCGTCGGCGGCATCGGCGCGCGCGAGTGGTGGTCGAGGTTCCTGCTCTCGGCGGCCCCGACAACCGCGTTCGCGGCGGGCGTCTACCTGACCTTCACAGATCAGGTGTGGCTGGCCCGCTTCGCCTGGACCTTCATGTTTCCGCTGATGCTCCTGGCCGCCTTGATCAACCGCGTCGGCCGGCGCCCCGGCCCCTGAGGCGCGCAGGCGCTTGCGCACCCTGGCCCGCTGGCGCACAGAGCCCCGATGTCGGCTGAGGCCCCCGCACCCCTTCTCGATCAGCTCTCGCGGGGCTGGCGCGGCTACGTTCTCGTCGCGCTGATCGCGCTGGCCTCGAGCCTGTTTGGCGCTGCGGCGCTGCCGGTGATGGACCGCGACGAGGCCCGCTTTGCGCAGGCGACGCGCCAGATGGTCGAGAGCGGCGACTACGTGCGCATCCGCGTTCAGGAGACCGACCGCAACAAGAAACCCATCGGCATTCACTGGCTGCAGGCGGCGTCGGTGCATGCGCTGTCGCCGTTCACGCATAGCGACAACGCGATCTGGAGCTACCGTCTGCCCTCGGCGCTGGGCGTGGTGCTGGCGGCGCTGGCGACCTTGTGGGCGGGAACGGCGCTGTTCGGCGCACGCATCGCCTGGGTTGGCGCCAGTCTGTTCGCGGCCTGCGCGCTGCTCGGCTTCGAGGGCATGACCGCAAAAACCGACGCCGCGCTGACCGGCTTCACCACCCTCGCCATGGCCGCGCTCGCTCACCTCTATGCCGGCGCACAGCGACCGAAACTGATCAGCATGGTGTTCTGGTTCGCGCTCGGCGCGGGCGTGCTGATCAAAGGCCCGATCACGCCGATGGTGGCGGCGCTTACGCTTGCAGCGCTTGGCCTATGGTCGCGGCGATGGGCATGGATGAAACCGCTGGCCTGGTGGCCGGGGCCGGTGCTTGCGGTGCTGCTGGTGGCGCCGTGGATGATCGCCATCGGCGTCGCCACCCAGGGGCAGTTCTTCATCGAAGCTTTGACCGGCGATCTCGCGCCCAAACTCGCCGGCGGCGACGAAGGCCATTTCGTCATCCCCGGCTTTCACCTGGCGCTGCTGACCGTGCTTATCTTCCCGGCCGCCTATGCACTGCCGGCTGCGGCGCGGCTCGGCTGGCGCAGTGTGCGCGCACCGCGCGACGATGCGGCGTTTGCGCCGCACATCTTCCTGCTGGCGTGGATCGTGCCGAGCTTCCTCGTGTTCGAAGCCGCGCCCACCAAGCTTGCGCACTACACGCTGCCCACCTATCCCGCGATCGCGCTCTTGTGCGCGGCGGCGCTGTTCGTCGCCGCGCAGGAGCGCTGGCGCATCACCAACGCCATCGGGCTTGTGCTGTTTGCGCTGGCGGGCGCGGCGATGACGGCGCTGCTGGCGGCGGGCGCGACGTTCATGCCCGGCGACGTCGACGCACAGATGCGGCGCGCGATCGTATATGTCGTCATCGGCGCAGCGATCCTGATTGCAACATTCACCGGCTTTGCGCTCGCGCGCGGCGTGGCGCTCAGGGCGCTGATCGCAGCCGCCTGCGCGCTCGCCTTCGCGTACACGCTGCGCCAGCACGTGCTGCCGGAGACGCGTACGCTGCTGATTTCCTCCGAGATCGCGGCCACGCTGGCGCGCAACCAGATGTTGCCCGACGGCGCACGCCAGCTTTGGGTCACCGGCTACGGCGAAACCAGCCTCGTGTTCATGACCCGCACCGACATCCGCATCGTGCCACCCGGCGGCGATCTCTCAGCGCGCCCCGGCGATGCGCTGGTGATCGAGCTGCGCGCCTACGACGCCGCGATGGCGTCGCTCGCGGCGCGCGGACTGGCGTTCGAGCCTGTCGACGACCGCCCGGTGCGCGGCCTCAATGTCGGCAACGGCGACGATGTCGAACTCCATATCGGCCGGGCGCGGCTCCTGCCGGCGCGTTAGGACGCGCGCTTCTCGAGCGCGTCCGCGATCCGCTCCAGCGCCGCCACCTGCCGCTCGATCAGCGCCACCTGGCGCTGATGGGCGCTGCCGCGGCCGGTGAAGATGCGCATGAACGCGAACCACGCGACCACCAGAATGAGCATCGGCGCGACCGCCAGCAGCACATCGAGCACCCCCAGATCACCCATTATTCAGTCCCTCCCGAGCAATGCGGCTTTCCTGAACACCGTCGGCAAGCCTTCGGGGCCACCCCACCAGCCTTCCCCGGGCGGAACACCCTCGCCATCGTAGACGTCAAGCGTCAGTGCGAAATGCGTGAATATGTGACGGACCTGGCCGGCTTTGCGCCAAACGGCCGGCGCCGGTGCGTGCCGCAGAGCTTGCGCGCGGCCCCAGCGCTCGGCCCGCCAAACGGTTGTCGGCAGCGCCGCCATGCCGGCCAGCAGGCCGGCGTCCGGGCGACGCACCAGCCACAGCGCCCCGTCGCGCTCGATCCGGAACGCCGCGCCGAAGCGTTCGGGACGCGTCGGCTTGGGCTGGCGCCGCGGATACGTGGCCGGCGCGCCCCCGGCGTGCGCCGCGCATGCCTGCGCCCACGGGCATTGCCCGCATTTGGGTGCGCGCGGCGCGCACACTGTGGCGCCCAGATCCATCAGCGCCTGCGCCCAGTCGCCGGGACGCTCATGCGTCACCAGCGCCGCCGCCAGCGCGGTCAGCTCAGGCTTGGCCCGCGGCAGCGGCGTCTCGACCGCGTGGAGACGCGCCATCACCCGCTCGACATTGGCGTCCACGACATTGGCGGGCGCATCGAACGCGATGGCGGCGATTGCGGCCGCCGTGTAGGGCCCGACGCCGGGGAGCGAGCGCCAGCCGGCCTCGGTTTCGGGAAAGCCGTCGGCGGCCAGGCGTTGCGCGGCGGCGTGCAGGTTGCGCGCCCTCGAATAATAGCCAAGCCCAGCCCAGGCGGTGAGCACCGCCTCGCGCTCCGCCGCCGCCAGCGCCGCGACGTCGGGCCAGGCCGTCACGAAGCGCACGAAATACGGGGCCGCCGCCGCCACGGTCGTTTGTTGCAGCATGATTTCGGAAAGCCACACCCGATAAGGATCGCGCCGCGCCCCAGGCTCGCGCCAGGGCAGCGCGCGGGCATGGAGATCGTACCAGGACAACAATGATTTCCGCAGCTTGTCCCGAACAGCGGCGGACTTGCTCACAAGCGCGGCGGGGGAGCGGCGAGGCGCGGACATGGCGGTGATTTACTCTTCATTAATGGATTCTCGATTCGCTGCGATCATGGCACTTCGCGACCGCTTCAGGCCTCGTCCGGCCGCCGCGCCTGACTCCCGGGCCGAGACCCGCGCCGCCTCGGCGCTGGCCGGTAAACGCGGGCGCCTGCGCGCCACCGGCGCGCCGCCTGCCGGCAAGGCGGTGGCGGCGGTATTGAAGCCGCTGCTGCGCGAAACCGGCCTTGGACTGAACGAGATCAAGCGCGGCTGGGCCGATATCGCCGGCCCCGCCTTCGCCCGCGCCGAGCCGGAAAAGCTCGCAGCCGGCGTGCTCACCGTGCGGGCGCCGGGCGCGCTCGCCCCCTTCCTGCAGCAGCAGACGCCGTTGCTGGTAGACCGCCTGAAGCTGGCCGGCGCCAAGATCAAGACGGTGCGGATCGTGCAGCGGTCGTTGGCGGCGGCGCCCGCCGCCAACGTCAAGCCGCTCAAGCGCCCGCTGAGCGGCGCTGAAGAGGCGGCGCTGGCGCAATCGCTTGACCCTGTCGCCGACGCCGGCCTCAAATCGGCGCTGCTGCGGTTAGGGCGGGCGGTTCGGCAGGGCTAAGGTTTCCTCCGGCCGGAAAAAACCTTAAGCCTCCTGCAAGCGTTCTGGAGGTGGTTCATGATTTCGATGGTTCGGCGTCTGGTGCTCGCAGGTGCGGCGGCGCTGGCGCTGGCAGGCTGCGGCGGCGCCGGCGGCGGCGGCTCGGTGAGCGCCGACGATATGGTGCTGGGCGACGCCAATGCGCCGGTGACGATCATCGAATACGCCTCCACCACCTGCCCGCACTGCGCCGAATTTCACGAGACGGTGTGGAGCCAGTTGAAGCAAAATTATATCGACACCGGCAAAGTGCGGTTCGTGTTTCGCGAATTCCCCACCGCGCCGCCGCAATTGGCCGTCGCCGGTTTCCAGGTCGCGCGCTGCGGCGGGGCCTCCCCGGAGCAGTACTTCGTGCGTCTGGGGGAGCTGTTCCGCCAGCAGGACGCCCTCTTCCAGTCGCTGCGGGCCGACGGCGGGCGCGCCAAGCTGATCGAGATTGGCGGCGCTGCGGGACTGACTGAAGAGCAAGTGGTCGCGTGCGTGAGCGACGAGGCCGGCGGCGACCGTATCCGGCGCATCGAAGCAGGCGCGCGCGAGTTCAACGTCACCGGGACTCCCACCATCATCATCAACGGCCGCAAGATCGACGATCCGAGCGTGGTGACCTACGAAGGTCTGTCGCGCCTGATCGAAGCCGAACTGGCCAGCTAGGCGACGAGGGCGCAAGCGGCCAGGTGTACATCAACGAGCTGCGTCTCCTCGGCTTCAAGAGCTTCGTCGATCCCGCCCGCGCACCCATCGCCGAAGGGCTGACCGGGGTCGTCGGCCCCAATGGCTGCGGCAAGTCCAACCTGCTCGAGGCGGTGCGCTGGGTGATGGGCGCGACCAGCGCCAAGTCGATGCGCGCCGGCGACATGGAAGACGTGATCTTCGCGGGCAGCGGCGGACGCCCGGCGCGCGAGCACGCCGAGGTCACGCTGGTGCTGGGCGACGCCTTCGGTCGGGCCCCGGCGCCGTTCGACACCGAGCACACGCTCGAAGTATCGCGCCGCATTCGCCGCGGGCTCGGCTCCACCTATCGCATCAATGGCCGTGAAGTGCGCGCCAAAGACGTGCAGCTGCTGTTCGCGGACGCCGCCACCGGCGCCAATTCGCCGGCCTTGGTGCGCCAGGGTCAGATCAGCGAGCTGATCGCGGCGAAAGCCCAGAACCGCCGCCGCATCCTTGAAGACGCCGCCGGCATCGCCGGCTTGCACGCACGCCGCCACGAAGCGGATCTGAAGCTCAAGGCGGCCGAAACCAATCTGGCCCGCATCGACGAGGTGCTAGCCGAGATCGAGGCGCAGGCGCAAAGCCTGAAGAAGCAGGCGCGCCAGGCCGAGCGCTATCGCGGCCTGGCGCAAACGCTGCGCGAAACCGAAGCGCTGCTGCTCTACCGCCGCTGGCGTGAAGCGTGCGAGCGCGAAGCTGAAGCGCAAGCGCGTCTGCGTGAAGCCGAGCGCATGGCGGGGGACGCTGCAGCCGCGGCAAGCGCCGCCGAGCGCGCCGCCGAGGATGCGCGCGATGCGCTTATGCCGTTGCGCGAAACCGAGATGATCGCAGGCGCGGTGCTGCGCCGGATCGAGGGCATGCGCGTCGGGCTGGAGCGCGACCTCGCGGACGCACAAGCCGCCATCGCGCGGTGCGAGGCCGAGGCTGAACGCGGGCGCGACGAGGCGTCGCGGATCCAGGCGCTCCAGCACGACGCTCAAGAAGCGCTGACGCGGCTGGCGG
>CAZNTI010000113.1:0-6511 GCA_964575885.1 uncultured Terricaulis sp. | reverse complement strand
AGCCCACGCCCATGATCAGGAAGGTGCCCCAACCCGAAAGGTCGCGCTTGGTGGAATAGCCCCACAGGCTGAGCGCTCCGAACGTCGCCGACGTCACCAGGAACGCCTTGACGATGTCCATCATGCCCCCGGCGCGCCCGCCATAGTACATCAGCGTAGCGCCGAGGCCGATGCCGATCAGCGATACGATCGACCAGTAGAGCACGTTAGCCCCGGTGGGCGACGGATTACGCATCGCGAACATCGAGATGAGGATCAGCGCCAGCGGGCCGAACATCACCACGTAGAGCATCGGCGTGAAAAAGAAGAATTGGCGCAGGGGCTCGATCGCCACTGAAGCGTAGGCCAATACCGCCGACAGCAACAGCCCAAGCGCCATTTTGTTATAGACGCCCAGCATGAAGCTGCGCAGACCAGCATCCACCGCCATATCGGCGCGGTCGGCCGGTATCGACCGAGCGCCAGTGTGGTAGTCGCTCATCAGAAGTCCTCCTTGTCGCGGGAAACTGCTCGCGACACCATGCGTATATGGCCTTGACCGCCGTTCTCGGCAAGAAAAAGCGGGCGCTTCGTCAGCTTAGGCGAGATACTCGTTAGCGAAGATTTACCGGGGCGCTTCGCGCCCAGGCGTAGGCTGTGCTAGGAGCGGGCTGAACGGGTCTAAAGTCGAATCGCGCTAGACGCGGCTCTGGAGGGTGAGCCCGGGTGGCAGACGAGAACGATACCGATCGGCCGGAAGACATCGGCCCGGTGCACGACGACGGCTCGCCGTCGCCGCAGGCGGTCGGGCGCGACGACCCGCTGCTTGATTTCGAACGCATGCTCGCGCCCCCGGACGCGCCCCCGCCTGCCCTGGATCCTGCGCCAGACTTTCCAGCTTTCGAAGTCGAGCCGTTTGCAGCGCCGATGACGCTCGAGCCTGCGCCCTATGGCGCGGAAAAATCCGCGGAGATGGAGGCGCCCGTCCTTGCGCTCACGCCGACGCCGGCGGCGGCTGCGGATGTCGAGAACGAGGTATTCGAGAACGAGGCACTCGAGAACGAGGCATTCGAGAACGAGGCACTCGAGAACGAGGCATTCGAGAACGAGGCATTCGAGGACGAGGTATTCGAGGACGAGGTAAGCGTCGAGCCAGCGCCTGCGGATGCAGCGCCGGCAGCGCCCGGCACCGATCTGCCGCCCAATTTCTTCCGCGCCGCCGGCGACCCCGAGGAGCCGCCGCCAGAGCCCGACACCTCCCTGCTTGGGCAGGCTCGGTCCTGGCTCGCAACTGTGTGGGCGGCGCTGGCGCCGCGTCTGCTGGCGCTGCGGACCCGGTCGCTTAGCGTCGCCGGCGCGCTTTGGCGGCGCATGCGCAGGATTCGCCAGCCCCGCAGCGTCCGCGAGGCGGCGGTATGGGGCGGCTGGGTCGCGGTCGGCGGCGTCGCAGTCGTCGTCGGGTTTTTCGTGTTCATGACTTGGGGCATGCCCTCGGCCGACGATGTGTGGCGGGCGAGCGGCGGCCCGAGCATTACCTTCGTCGACCGCAACGGCAACGTGATCCTGCGCGAAGGCGCGCAGAATGCGCCGCCGGTCGAGTTGGAAACGCTGCCGCCCTACGTGGCGCAGAGTTTTATCGCCATCGAAGATCGCCGCTTCTACGACCACTTCGGCGTCGATTTCAGCGGCATGATGCGCGCGGGCGCGGAAAACCTGCGCGCCGGACGCGTCGTGCAGGGCGGCTCCACCATCACCCAGCAATTGGCCAAAAACATCTTCCTCACCAACGAGCGCTCGTGGCGGCGCAAAGCCCAGGAAGTGGCGATGGCGGTGTGGCTGGAACAACGCTTCAGCAAGGATCAGATCCTCGCGCTTTACCTGAGCCGCGTGTATTTCGGCGCCGGCGCCTATGGGATCGAGGCGGCGTCAGAGCGGTACTTCGATCGCCCAGCGCGTGAGCTCACGCTGTTGCAGTCGGCGATGCTGGCGGGCCTGGTCAAAGCGCCATCGCGGCTCAATCCGGCCCGCCAAGACATTGCCGCAGCGCGCGATCGCGCCGAGGTGGTGCTCAATGAGATGGTGACGCTGGGCTTCATCAGCGGCGCAGAACGCGATGCAGCGCTGCGCGAGGAATTGCTGATCAGCCGCCGCAACCCCGCGGGCATTTTGGGCTATTATCGCGACTGGATCGATCCGCTTCTGAACGAGGTGATCGGCACCGAGCGCGATGACTTCATCATCGAAACCACCCTCGACATCGCCGCGCAACGCGCCGGCGCCGACGCCGTTGAGGCCGTACTTGCCGCGCAAGGCGAGGAGCGCCGCGTCGGCCAGGGCGCGCTGATCGCGCTTGACGCCGAAGGCGGGGTCCGCGCCATGGTTGGCGGCCGCGACTACGACGTGAGCCAGTTCAACCGCGCCACCCAGGCCCGCCGCCAACCCGGCTCCTCGTTCAAGTACTTCATCTACCTCGCCGCAATGGAAAACGGGCTCACGCCTTGGAGCGTTCGCGACGACGCGCCGATCACCATCAGCATCCCCGGCCAGCCAGATTGGAGCCCGGGCAATTATACCAACGAATATCACGGCCCCACCGAACTGAGCGAAGCCTTCGCGCAATCCTACAACATGGTGGCGATCCGGGTTTCCGCGGAAGTCGGCGGGCAGAACGTGATCGATGTCGCCCAGCGGCTCGGCGTGCGCTCTCCGCTCAGCAATTACCATTCTTTGGCGCTCGGCGCGCAGGAGATCACCCTCCTTGAAATGACCCAGGCCTACGGCGCCATGGCGGCGGATGGCTACAACGTGGAAGCCCACGGCGTGGTCCGCATCCGGCGCGCCAACACGGACGAGACGATGTGGAGCTGGCGGCCTCAGAACCGCACCCGCGTCATCGAGGAGCGTCCGATGCGTTACATGAATCTGATGATGCGGCGCGTCGTCGAGCAGGGCACAGGCACGCGGGCGCGCATACGCGGCCGCGAAATCGGCGGCAAAACCGGTACGGGCAATGACTACCGCGACGCCTGGTTCGTGGGCTTCACGCCCGGCCTCGTCGCCGGCGTCTGGGTCGGCAACGACAATTTCACCGAAACTGCGCGCGTGACGGGGGGATCGCTGCCGGCGGAGATTTGGGCCCGGTTCATGGACGTGGCCTTGCGCGACGTCGACGAACGTCAACTGGAGATGCCGGGCCCCGACGACTACGATGTCGGCCTGCCCAACCCGCAAGCGCCGACCGTAGCCGCGGTCGGCGCCCCCATCGGGGTCGCCCTAGGCGCCCCGCAACAGGCGCCGCAGGACGACCAGGATCGCTCGCTCGACTTCGGCCCCGAGGGCTGATCCGTCGGGGGCTGACAAGCCGTAACAAATGCGGTTTAAAACCTGCTGAGAACGACAAGCGCGTGGCGGCGCGCCAGCGACGAGGGGAAGAGCATGCTTCGAATTTGCGCGGCCTTGGCCATGACCGTGTTGGCGCTTGCCACACCCGCTGCCGCACAGCAGCGCGCTCCGATCGATTGGTTCGTGGGCTACGACACCTTCCGCAGCGCCGCGATGTCGCCGGACGGGCGCCACATCGCTGCGCTCCGCCATGACGCCGTCGGCGACACGCTCATCGTCGTGAACCTCGAGACCCGCCGCGCAACCGCTATCCAGCGCGCGCGCAGCGACCAAAGTCTTGAGATCGCCGACATCCGGTTCGTCAACAATCAGCGCATCATGTTCAGCTTGCTGCAGCGTACGCGGGTGGTTGCGAACACGCGCAGCGCCCTGCGGCGCGTTTCGGTCGACGATGGCATCGAGTGGAATTCACGCATCTACGCCAGCAATCTCGACGGCTCCAATCTGATCACACTCTACGATCCCTCCGCGCAGCAAGGCCTGCCGCGCGAGATCGACGCGCGTTTCGTGAGCCGCTTGCCCAACGATGACGACCACGTGCTGCTGATCGTGCCGGCAATCGGCGGGGCCGAATTGCGGCGCGTGAATGTCAATGACGCGAGCGCCACCAAGGTGGATCAGGGCACGCTCTACACCTTCAACTGGATCGTGGACTCGGAAGGCACGCCGGTGCTGCGCCAGGACGCGATTGCCGGCGGTCGCGGCTACGCATGGCTGCGCCGCGCGCCGGGCTCACGCAATTGGGTGGAGATCACCCGCTTCCGCGGCGCCAGCGGCGCCAATTCCGGTCCCACCTTTCAAGGCGTGGGGGCGGCGTTGCGTCCTGGTCAGGTATTTGTGCTGGCCCGCCGCGAGGGCTCCGACACCAGCGGACTTTACGTGTTCGACGCCAGCAGCGGCCAATACGTCGAGACCGTGCAGACGAACGATCAGTTCGATGTTTCCAACGCCATCCGCGACACGGAAAACAACACCATCCTTGCGGCCTGCTGGTGGGGCTATCGCTGGACCTGCGAGCCGAAGGAAGATCAGTTCCGCGCGCGCTGGACCGCCATCAATGGCGCGCTGGGCGATCAGGTGAATGTCCGGCTCGTCAGCCGATCCGAGGACAACAATCGTTGGCTGATCTATACCGACGGCCCCCAGGATCTGGGCACGTACTACATCTACGATTACGCGCAGCGCTCGTTGAATTCAGTCCTGCAGGCGCGCCCGGAAGCCAATCCGGCGCTGCTGCCGACGCAACAGGTCGTTGAGTACACCGCCTCCGACGGTCGCCGCCTCTGGGGCTATCTGTGGCTGCCTCCGGGCTACACCAACGCCACTGCGCGCAACCTTCCCACCATCGTCGTGCCGCACGGCGGCCCCGAGGGCCGCGACGTCTGGGGCTTCGACCCGTTCGCCACGACGTATGCGAGCCAGGGTTATGTTGTGTTCCAGCCGAACTTCCGCGGCGGCGGCGGCTTCGGTCGGCGCTTCGTCGAAGCTGGTCACCGCCAATGGGGCCAACGCATGCAGGAAGACGTCGTCGACGCCGCGCGCCATCTGATCGCGCAGGGCATCACCGACCCGAACCGCATCTGCGTCAACGGCTGGTCGTATGGCGGGTATGTCGCGTTCACCGCCTCCTACCTCAACACAGACGTGTTCAAGTGTTCAGTCGCTGGGGCCGGCGTGTCCGACCTCCGCGGCATGCTCCGTTGGGTGCGCAGCGGTTCGGTCGAGGCCGACGTGGTCTCCGGCGGCGGTTCGGGCCAGCAATCGATCTCGTATCAATACTGGACTGACGCCATCGGCGAACCGGGCCGTGATGGAGAACGCCTCGATCAATTCTCGGCCGCTCGCAACGCTGAGCGCGTCACCATTCCGTTGCTCATCATCCACGGCGACGAGGATCAAACCGTGCCGATCGAGCAGAGCGAGGAAATGGTGCGCGCCATGGAACGCGTGGGGCGGCCCACCCGTCTGGTGGTGCTCGAAGATATCGACCACTACTTCACCCCCATCCAGGGTGCGGCGTGGCGCGAGACGTTCTCGGAATCGCTGGCTTTCTTCAACCAGCACATCGGGCCTGGCGCGCCGCCCCCGCAATAGCGCGCGCGAGCACACACAGAAGATCGGCGCCGCTGCCTTTGCGCGGCGCCGATTTTTTTGGTCAGCGCGCCAGCCCGACTGCGTGCAGCGCGCAGCCGTGTTCATGAAGCCAGTGACGACCGCGCTCATAGTCGGGCATGCAGCGCCGCACTTGCGCCCAGAACCGGCGCGAGTGATTCATTTCCTTGAGGTGCGCAGTCTCGTGCGCGGCGAGATAGTCGAGCACGAATGGCGGCGCCAGAACCAGCCGCCACGAGAACGACAGCACCCCGTCGATCGAGCATGAACCCCAGCGCGAACGCAATTCTTTGACCTGCAGCTTGGCGGGTTTGACGCCCAAGGTCGCGGCATGCTGCGCCACGCGCGCGATCAAGTCGGCGCGCGCCTGGTCCTTGAAGAAACGCAACAGGCGCGCCTCGAACAAGGCTGCATCCGGCGCCGGCGCCACCAGCAGCGGCGGTTCGCCCGCCTCGGTGCGCGGGGCGCCGCGGCCATGTTCGTAGACAAGCGTATGCATGACGCCGCGTAGCGGCGCCCGGGCGCCGGGCGCGAGCAGCACGCCCTGCGGCAAGCGCGCCAGCTCAGAGGCGATCCAGCCCGCGCGCTCCGCGGCAAACTGCGCTGCATGTTTAAGCTGGCGCGAAGACGGCGCGGTGGCGATGGCTTCGCGCCGCGTAGGGTCGATACGCACCGACACATGCCGGGCGCGCGGGTTCACCACCAGACGCACAGCAACGCGGCGGCCGTCGATCGTTTCGATTTCGGTCTGCTGCGTTTGCGTCCGCGCCCGCGAATCAAAGCCCATGGCGCAGAGTCTCACGCCGCGCGCACACACCCAAGCCCGCCGGCGCCGAACCAGCGCGGCTATGATTGTTCGGACACGAGTTTCAAGCGCGCGCGCGCGCGGCTGCGATCGCGATTCAGGCGTTTGGAAGGTGCGCATGAAGTCGCGCATGCGCGGATAGATTTCGCTTCGGAAACGACGTCCGCTGAACACGCCGTAGTGACCGACGCCCGGCTGGATGTAATCGCGCTG
>CAZNTI010000112.1:0-6511 GCA_964575885.1 uncultured Terricaulis sp. | reverse complement strand
GTTGCTTGCGACCGCGTCCGATGTCTACGCGCAGGAAGGCCAGCGCCAGCCGGCGCCGGCGCAGGTCACCCAGCCCGGCATCGCCATCAGCCGCGTTGTGGTTGAGGGCAACCAACGCATCGAGCCGGCGACGATCACCTCCTACCTTCTGGTGCGGCCGGGCGACACCTTCGACCCCGAGCGCATCGACTTGTCGCTGAAGACGCTGTTCGCCACCGGCCTGTTCGCCGATGTGCAGATCGAGCAGCGCGGCGCCGATCTGGTCGTCTCCGTGATCGAGAATCCGGTCATCAACCGGGTGATCTTCGAAGGCCTGCGCACCCTCGACGAGGAAGATCTCGAAGAGGAAGTGCAAGCGCGTCCGCGGTCCGTGTTCACGCCGGCGCGCGCTCAGGCGGACGTGCAGCGCATCATCGAGGTGTATCGCCGCGCCGGCCGCTTCGCAGCCCAGGTGACGCCGCAAGTGCGCCAGCTCGATCAGAACCGCGTCGATCTCATTTTCGAGGTCGACGAAGGGCCCGTGACTGGCGTGCGCGACATCAATTTCGTCGGCAACGAGGAATATTCCGATCGCCGCCTGCGCGACGCCATCGTGACCGCGGAGTCGAGCTGGTGGAACTTCTTCCAGAGCAATGACAATTACGATCCCGACCGACTTGAGTACGACCGCGAGCAATTGCGCCAGTTCTACACCAATCGCGGCTACGCCGACTTCCGCGTGGTTTCGGCGGTGGCCGAACTGACGCCCGACCAGACCGACTTCTTCATCACCTTCACGGTCGAGGAAGGGGTGCGCTACGAATTTGGCCAGATCAGCGTTCGCACCGAACTCAACCGCTTGCCCGAAGAGCTGCTGCTGTCATCGGTGCCGATCCGCCGCGGAACCGTCTTCCGAGGCGAGCTGATCGAAGACGCCATCGACGCAATGACCTACATTGCCGGCACCGTGGGCTACGCCAACGTCGACATTACCCCGGTGGTCGAACGCGATCTTGAGAATCGAGTCGTCAACATCACCTTCGAGGTCAACGAAGGGCCCCGCGTGTTCATCGAGCGCGTCGATATCGTTGGCAACACCCGCACGCTCGATCGCGTCATCCGCCGCGAAATGCGCGTAAACGAGGGCGACGCCTTCAACCGCGTGCTGCTCGATCGCTCGCGCCAGCGCGTCCAATCGCTGGGATTCTTCCGTGAGGTCACGGTTGAGGAGAGCGACGGTTCGCAGCCCGACCGCTCCGTGGTCACAGTCACGGTCGAGGAAGAATCCACCGGCGAATTGGCGTTCGCCGCCGGCTACTCCTCCACCGAAAGCTTCCTCTTCGACGTCTCGATCACCGAGCGCAACCTGCGCGGCCGCGGCCAGTTCCTGCGCCTGCGCGCGTCATCGAGTTCGCAACGCCAGCAGCTCGATCTGCGTTTCACCGAGCCTCGCTTTATGGGGCGCGAGCTTTCGGCTGGGTTCGATATCTATTCATTGCGCACCGATTTCCTGGACCAGTCCTCCTTCGAGAACCAGTCGACGGGCATCGGCCTGCGCGTCGGCTATCCGGTGTCGGAGCGCACCAGCCTTGGTTTCACGTACTCGTTGATCCAGGACGACACCGAGGTCGCCGACGTCTTGATCGACCACGACTTCAACAGTGCGACCGGCCCCATCGATCAATGTAACGAGATCAATCCGAGCCGGCCGCTCTTGTGCGATCAGGAAGGCACGTTCCTGACGTCGCTGTTCGGCTTCACCTTCAATTGGGACGGTCGCAACTCGCCCGTACGCGCGACACGTGGCTTCGATCTCCAGCTCAGTCAGGACATCGCCGGCATCGGCGGCGAACTCAACTATCTGCGGACCGAGCTGGAGAGCGGCCTCTATTACGGCTTGCCCTACGGCTTCCGCGCCAGCCTGCGCGTCAGCGCCGGCTATATCGAGGGCTGGGGCGGCGACGACGTGCGAATCAACGACCGCTTCTTCAAGGGCGGTTCTTCGTTCCGCGGCTTCGATGTCGCCGGCATCGGTCCGCGCCAATTGATCGTCAATACGACGACAGGCGAAATCGAGAACGAGGGCGATGCGGTTGGCGGCAACGTCTTCGCCATCGGCACGGCCCAGATCGACGTGCCGTTGCCGCTGCCGGAATCCTTCTCGCTGGGCAGCGCTTTGTTCGTCGATTTCGGCACCTTGGGCGTGGTCAATTCTTCGAGCCGGCGCACCATCGCGATCGACTCCGACTCTGATTTGATTGTCGAAGACGAAGCCAGTCTTCGCGTCGCTGCGGGGGTTTCCGTGTTCTGGGACTCGCCGTTCGGTCCGGTCCAATTCGATTTCTCGCAGCCGCTTGAATACGAAGAGTACGACCGCCGCGAACAATTCCGGTTCTCGACCCGGACCAATTTCTAGGGAGTACGCCAAGATGCGTTTGTTCAGCATTGCCTGCGCGGCTGCGATAGCAGTCGTCGCAATCGTCGTCTCGTCCGATGCATTCGCGCAGCGGAACCGGGGCGGATCGGTGGTCGTCGTCAATTACCAGCGCGTGGTGGCGGAGTCCGCGATCGGGCGCGACATGACCACCAAACTGCAGCAGATCGCCGCGCAAATCGCCCAAGAGCGCCAGGCGTTGGCCCCGGAAGGCAGTTCGCTCGAGCAGGAGCGCCAGCGCCTGCAACAGACCACCCGCAATATGTCGTCCGAGCAGATTCGCAGCAACAGTCAAGTTCAGGCCTTCGCGCAACGTGAGCGTCAGTTCCAGGCGCGCGCGCAAGCGTTGCAGGGCGATTTTGAATGCAGCCAGCTGGTGGCGTTGCGCGAATTGCAGCGGCAGATCGAACCGGTGGTGCGCGGCGTGGTCGAATCGCGCGGGGCCGGCATCGCCATCGACGGCGCCAACGCCGCCATCGTGCTGCCCGACTACGACATCACCTCTGCGGTCATCCAGCAGCTTGATCAGGGCAACGGCACCCGTACCGTCAACGTCACCCGCCGTCCGGTGAGTGAGTGCCTTCCCCAGCAGGGCGGCGCCAACTGATCGCGGTGAGTCCGTGACATAAGGCGCCGACGGCGCCAGCATGGCCGGCGTATGATCGACCTTCGCTTCTACGAGGCGCTCGGACCGCTTACGGTCCGGGCGCTTGCGCCGTCATCCGACATCGGCGGAGACGCCGAGCGCGCCATTCTGAGCGCGGCTCCCGCAAACCGGGCCGGGCCCAACGATTTGTGCTATTACGAAGGCAAGGGGGCGCCGCTCGAAAGCGCTCCAGGCGCCTGCATCATTACCCCGGCGCTGGCGCATCTTGCGCCCAGGGCCGGCGCGCTCATCTTGAGCGAGCGGCCGCGTTCGACGTTCGCGCTGCTGGCGCCGGCTTTGGTGCGGCCGCGCTCGTTTGGCGCCGCCCCGCAGGCCGTCGATCCCACAGCCCGGCTGGAAGATGGGGTCAAGCTCGGGCCGGGCGTGGCAATTGGGGCCGGCGCCCACATCGGCGCGGGAACCGAGATCGGGCCTAACGCCGTCATCGGCCCCGGCGTCGCCATAGGTCGCAATTGCCGGATCGGAGCGCGCGTGTCGCTCGCGTTCGCGCTTGTCGGCGACGAGGTGAATATACTCGCCGGCGCGGTGGTCGGCGAGCAGGGTTTCGGCGTCGCCGGCGATGCGTCTGGGCCGATTGACGTGCCGCACCTCGGGCGGGTGATTATACAGGACCGGGTGACGCTGGGCGCCAACTCGACCATTGATCGCGGCGTATTCGACGACACCGTGATCGGCGAAGCCGCCAAAATCGATAACCTCTGTCATGTCGCCCATAATTGCACTATCGGCCGCGGCGTGCTCATTGCCGCGTTCGCCGGGATATCTGGATCTACCAAGGTCGGCGATCGCGTCACCATGGGCGGTCGGGTCGGCGTCGCCGATCATCGCACGATCGGCTCCGGCGCTACGCTTGCGGGCGGGGCGGCGGTGTTCCAAGACGTGCCCGCGGGCGAGGTCTGGAGCGGCTATCCGGCCAAGCCTCTGCGTAAATGGCTGCGCGAAGCGGCCTGGTTGAGTCGCAAAGCGGCGGGGACGCGCGATGAAGGCAAATGACTTGACCGAGCAGCAAAAGAGCGGCGAAGGCGTCATCGAGATCGGCGAGGTGCTGCAGCGCTTGCCGCATCGCTACCCGTTTCTGCTGGTGGACCGCGCCGTCGACTATGTCGCGAACACCTCGATCCGCGGTATCAAGAACGTGACCATCAACGAGCCCTTCTTTCCCGGCCACTTTCCCGGCGCGCCGGTGATGCCGGGGGTTCTGCAGATCGAGGCGCTGGCCCAGACCGGCGCTTTGCTGATGTCAAAAACGCTCGAGGCCGATATCAGCAAGCACCTGATCCTGTTCATGTCGGTCGAGAATGCGCGCTTCAAGCGCCCGGTGATGCCCGGCGATGTGATGGAAATGCCGGTCGAGGTCCTGTTTCAGCGACGCAACATCTTCAAGTTCCGCGGCCGCGTCGAGGTTGGGGGCGAACTCGCCACCGATTGCGAATTCGCGGCGATGAAGGCGGATCGGCCCGGCCCATGACGGCGAAAATCCATCCCACTGCGGTTGTCGATGCGAGCGCTGAGTTCGGCCAGGACGTGGAAATCGGCCCTGGATGCGTCATTGGTCCGAGCGTCCGCCTTGGCGATCGCACCCGTCTCATCGCGCATGTGTTCATCGAATGTCACACCGAGATGGGACCCGACAACACGGTGTTTCCGTTCGCCGGCTTGGGCGGCACGCCTCAGGACCTGTCCTACCAGGGCGAGCCCACCCGGCTGGTGATCGGCGCCAACAATGTTATCCGCGAACACGCCACGCTCGGGCGGGGCACCGTGCGAGGCCGCTCCCTCACGACGGTGGGCGACAATTGCCTCATCATGGGCAATTGCCACGTCGCGCACGATTGCGATGTTGGAAATAACGTCATCATGGCGCAGACCGCCACCATCGGGGGCCACGTCCAGGTTGGCGATTTCGCCTTCTTGAGCGGACTCTCCGGCGTGCATCAGCATGGGCGCGTGGGGCGCTACGCGTTCGTCGGCGCCTCGGCGCTGATGACCACCGACCTCATTCCGTTCGGGCTGGCCATCGGCAACCACGCACACCTGAGCGGACTGAACGTGGTGGGCCTGAAGCGGCGCGGCTTCACGCGCGATCAGATCCATGATCTGCGCGCCGCCTATCGCCTCTTGTTTGCCGAGGAAGGCACTTTCCAGGAGCGGATCGAGGATTGCGCGGAAATCTACGCCAACAATCCCCACGTGATGGAAATCGTCGATTTCGTGCGCGCCGATGCAGCGCGCCCGCTCTGCATGCCGCGGGATTGAGGTGGCAGGCTGGCGCAAGCTCGGCGTGATCGCGGGCGGCGGCGAGTTGCCCGTGGTGCTGGCCGACTATTGCGCGGCGCAACGGCTGGCGTACTTCGTGGCGCGGATCGAACCTTACGCCGAGCCGGCGCTGGCTCAGCATCCTGGCGCTTCTCACGCTCTTGGGGCTATCGGCGCACGCATGCAGGCGATGCGTGAGGCCGGATGCGACGCGGTCGTGCTGATCGGGCAGGTGCCGCGTCAGGATCCGCGCACGCTGCAGCTCGACGATGGCGCGATGGCGATGCTGCCGGCGTTGCTCGCCGCCGCTCCAAAAGGTGACGATGCGCTGTTGCGCGCGGTGCTCGCAGAGCACGAGAAGGCGGGCTTCGCGGTTGTGGGGGTCGAGCAAGTGATGGCGGCGCTGCTCGCGCCGGCCGGCGCTTGGGGCGCGCATGCGCCCGCGGGCGCGGCGCTGCAAGACCTCAAGCGCGCCGCCCAGATCGCCGCCGTCATCGGAGGCATGGATATCGGCCAGGGTGTCGTCGTCTGCGACGGCCTGGTGCTTGCGGTTGAGGCGCAGGAGGGGACCGACGCGATGCTCGCGCGCGTTGCGGCGTTGCCGGCAGCTTTGCGCGGCGCCGGCGGGGCGCGTCGAGGCGTGTTGGTGAAGCGGCCCAAGCCCATCCAGGAGAGGCGCATCGACCTGCCCACCGTGGGCGTACGCACTGTCGAGGGAGCGGCGGCGGCCGGGCTTGCCGGCATCGCCGTTGAAGCGGGCGCAACGCTTGCTGTGCGGCGCGCCGAGATGATCGCCGCGGCCGATGCTGCCGGCCTATTCCTGTTTGGCTTTGCCCCGGAAGATGCGGGTACAGAGTGAAGTCGATATTCCTGGTCGCCGCTGAGGCATCGGGCGACGCTCTGGGCGCCGACCTGGCCCAAGCGCTACGCGCGCGTGTCCCGGATCTGGAATTGGCAGGGGTCGGAGGGCCGTTGATGGCCGCCGCCGGGATCGACAGCCGCGCCGACATCGAGGGGCTTGCGGTGCTGGGCTTCGTCGACGGCCTGCTTGCCTATAACCGGGTCAAGCGCGCTGTCGCAGAAACCGTCGCGGCGGTGCTCAGCGCCAAACCCGATGTCCTGGTGCTGATCGATTCCTGGGGCTTCACGTTGCGGGTCGCACTCGGCGTGCGCGC
>CAZNTI010000111.1:0-6538 GCA_964575885.1 uncultured Terricaulis sp. | reverse complement strand
GCCGTCCTGGCCGTGGTCGTTGTGGCGGCCCCGTCCGCTATCCCCTCCGCCGCCGACGCCACCCAGCAGCACGGCGTCGCCGCCGTCGTTGCCGTTTTTGCGCCGCGTCCGCGGGCCCGCATTGACACGCTGCAATACGCCCACCAGCAAAAGCACCGCCGCCAAGGCGCCGAACACGGCGATCGCGATCCACATGCCCAACGCTCCTTGCGCCGCACCGACGGCCGTCACTCTAGCCCCGCTCAGTCGTCGCGAAAATCCCGCCGCGGCGACCGCGGCCGCGGCCCCGCCAGAGAAACCACGGCGATCAGGATAAAGCAGAGAATACCGATCGCCACGGCGATGACGCCAACCGGCTCCATACACCCTATGTAGGGTGCGCGCCGGGCCCTTTGAAATCTCGCCGACGCAGCTTATGGATGCCGAAATGAAATCCGCCGTCATTGTCTTTCCCGGCTCCAATTGCGATCGCGACGCCGCGCGCGCGCTGGAGCGCGCATCGGGAAAACCGGCGCAGATGGTCTGGCACAAGGACACCGTCCTACCCGATGGCGTTGATCTCGTGGTGTTGCCGGGCGGCTTTTCCTACGGCGACTATCTGCGCTCCGGGGCAATGGCTGCCAAAAGCCCGATCGTGCGCGCTGTGGTCGAGCACGCCGAGCGCGGCGGGCTGGTGCTGGGCATTTGCAACGGCTTCCAGGTGCTCACCGAAGCGCGGCTGTTGCCGGGCGCGCTGGCGCGCAACGCCGGCCTGCGGTTTGCGTGCAAGGACGTTCCGCTCGCCGTCGCCAACGCCAACACCGCCTTCACCCGCGCCTTCCGCGAAACCCGCGAAACCGAAATTCCGATCGCCCATGGCGATGGGCGCTTTGTCGCCGATGAAGCGACGCTCGATCGCATCGAGGGCGAGGGCCAGGTGGTGCTGCGTTATCTCGACAATCCCAACGGGTCGGCGCGCGACATTGCTGGGCTTGTGAACGCGCGCGGCAACGTCATGGGCATGATGCCGCATCCCGAGCGCGCCGCTGATCCGGTGCTGGGCCGCACCGGCGGCGGGCCGATTTTCCAAAGCCTGTTGGAAGCCGCATGAGCGCCAAGAAACAACCCGCCGCCCCGCCCGCCTCCGGCTTCGACGCCGAGGTCGACTCCGCACGCCGGCGTCTGGAAGCGGCGCTGAGCGAGGAAACTGGCTTCGACGACCTCGCCGCGCTGCAGGCGCTGGCGCCGATCCTGGAGGCGAAAATCTCCTCGCGCCGGCTGAGCTTCGCGCTCGCTGACGACGACGACGACGAAACCCAGATCGCCATTATCCATGTCGAGACCGACGAGGAGCTGGGCTTCATTTTCGCCGAGGACGGCGAGTACGTGTTCGAGAGCAATCTGGAAGCGTATTTCGACGATTTCGTCGATGACGATCCCGAGCGCTTCGTCGAACGGCTGTACGAGAACCTGCGCGCCGACCTGCCTAAATACGAAGTCGAAAACCGGGGCTAAACCCGGCCGGCGCGTTCCAACCCGCATCTTCGCTCGCAGAAACAAAGCGGCCCCCGCGTAAGACGCGGGGGCCGTAAGGCTATGGAGCTTGTGACCGCGCTTCAGCGCACGGTGAGGTCGTCGCGTTGCGCGCGCACCTCGACATCGTCCTCGCGCAGCGCCGCCAGCGTGCGGCGGACCTGCGGATCGGAGAGCACAGAGTTCAGGCGCACAAGAGCTTCAGCACTTTCCGACGAGGCCCCGAACAATTGCGCGAACGCGGCGAAGGGGTTCTCCTCGGCGGGATAGAAGCGCAGCTGGACGTCCGCATCCTCGGCGATGCCGGCCAAAGCGCGGGCGCGTCCCACCGCCACCGAGAAGCCGCCCAGGTGATCGACCAAGCCGCGCTCCAATGCCTGTTGGCCGGTCCACACTCGTCCCCCGGCGAGTGCGCGCACCTGTTCGGGCGTCATCTCGCGTCCCTCCGCCACCAGCGCGAGGAAGTCGGCGTACATGCGGTCGATCATGCCGGCGAACGCGGTGCGCTCGGCCGGCGTGAACGGACGATCGGCGCTGTAGGCGCTGACCATCGGCGAGCCCACCGCAATGGTTTCGGTGTTGGTGGAAAGATAGTGCTCCATCGCCCCGCCAATGATGAGCTTGCCGCCATAGACCCCGATCGAGCCGGTGATCGTGGTGGGATAGGCGACGATCTCGTCGGCGTAGGCCGAGACGTAGTAGCCGCCGGAAGCCGCCACTTCGCCCATCGACACCACCACGCGTTTGCCGCGTTCCTGGGCGGTGCGCAGCGCCGCCAGGATCTGGTCGGAAGCCACCACCGAACCGCCGGGGCTCGATACCCGGAACACGATCGCGGCAACATCCTCGTCTTCGGAGGCGTCGAGCAGCGCTTGCGCGATACGGTCGCTGTTCATCGCCGTTTCGTCGCCGAAGATGTCGTCCTCGACCGGGCCCGAGATGATCGCGCCCTCGCCCTGCACCACCGCGATCACTTGACCGCGCAGCGGCCGCCGCGGCTGATAGCTTGCAAAGTCCACCAGTTCAGCGTTCTCCGCCCGCGCCAGCGCGGCGCGCGCGGCCTCCTCCGGTCGCCCGATCTGATCCACGAGCTTGAGTTCAAGGGCGCGCGAGGCCACGAACGGGGTGGCTTCCACCGCCGCGCGTGCGTCCTCGGCGCTGATCCCACGATCGGCGGCGATGGCGGCCAGCATAGGGTCGTAAAGTCCGTTCAGGAGCGAGGTGATCTGCTCGCGGTGCGCGGGGGTAAAGCCGCGCTCGATCAGCGAGTTGGGACCGGTCTTGTAATCCTCGCGCGCTTCAAACTGCGCCTGCAGACGATAGCGTTGCAAAGTGCCGCCCAGGAATGTCACCTCTGAACTGAGGCCCATCGGCATGAACTCGCTGGCGCCTTGCAGCCACACCTCATCAGCGTCGGCGACCGTCATGTAGCCGGCCATCGACATCCGCGCGCCGTCGCTCTGCAGGTGGGCGACGACGAACTTGCCCGAGGCGCGGAAACTGGCCAGTGCGGTGCGCAATTCCTCGGCGTGCGCCGCTGACATGCCGTCGGTATTGGCGCGGATGAAAATCCCCTCCACCGCGTCGTCGGTGCGCGCCGCCTCAATGCGGGCCGCCACGTCGAGCAGCGACTGGCCGCCGCCAAACGCCGCGAAAGGGTTTGAAGGCCGCTGGTCGGTCATCGGCTCACGCAGATCGAGTGAGAGCACCATGTGCGCAGGCAGGCGCGGGCCCTCGCCCGCCGCTCCCGCGACCATGCCGATCAGCAGCAGCGGACCGATGAACAAGAACAGGACAAGGCCGACCAGAACCCCGGCCACCGTAATGAGGAATTGCTTCACGGGCGCACTCCGCCCGGCCCCGTGCCGGGTTTATCGATAAATGATATGAAGACGCGATCAAGCGCAAGCGCTTTTTATCGAAAAATGATAAAGAACGTCCCTCCGACGTGACAAAACATTGCTGAACCGCGCTATTTGCGCTGCGGGCGGCTTGCCGCATTATGAAATTTGACCGGAGGGGTGAGCCCAAATGAGCGCCCGCAATCGGCCCGCCGTGGCCAGCGACGATTGGATGCTGGAGCAGCAGGTGCGCGCCGAACTGGAGGCGGAAGCCTGGCGGCGGCTGCGCCAGGAGATTTACCCACCAGCTCTACCGCCCCCGATGCCGGCGCCGGCCGCGCCCGCTGCCAGGGAGCGCCGTCAGAGCCTCAACTATCACCGTTTGGGCAGCGCGGTGTTCAAAGGCCTCGCCCGTTTCGGGCTGGCTGCCTGCGCCGCCTATTTCGCCTATCTGGTCGCCTGGGAATCGCAGCTCGGCGCCTTCGAAGCCTGGCTGGCCATGGGCGGCGCTTTCGCGGCGACCTTGGCGCTCTCGATGCTCGGCCCCGCTCGCGCGCTGGTTCAGCTCCTGGCGGAAACGCTGCGCTGGGCCCTGGTCGGCGGACTTGCGCTTGGAACCGCGTGGCTGCTGGTGCAGATGGCCGGTTGAAGCCAGCGGCGTCAGCGGAGTCCTCGATCACTATGCGTCCAGCCGACCTGATCGCGCGCCCGGAGCGCGGGCTCGCCGCCTTGATCGGGCTGCAGGCGCTGTGTTGGACGCTCGCGCCAGCGCTCTCGCATTCAGCGCCGCCATTGGACGTCGTCGAGATGTACGCCTGGGGCCGTGAATGGGTGGTCGCGACCTTCAAGCATCCGAACCTGCCGGGTCTGGTGCTGGAGCCGCTGCGGCTGGCGGCGGGACAAGCCGGCTGGGCCGCCTTTCTGGTTTCGCAGGCGTTCATCGCCGTCACTTTGTGGGCGGTGTTCGCGCTCGGGCGCGAACTGATGGACGCGCCCCGCGCACTGGCGGGAACGCTGCTACTGACCGGCGTTTATTTCTTCAGCTGGCCGACGCCTGAGTTCAATCACAACGTCGCGCAGATGCCGCTGTGGGCGCTCGCCATGCTGCTCATGTGGCGCGCAAGCACGCACGGCAAAGCGCTCGACTGGCTCCTGCTCGGCGCGGTCGCGGGCATAAGCCTGTGGGCGAAGTATTCGTCTGGCGTGCTGCTGATCGCGATGGCGGCATGGATGCTCTGGGACGCGACCGCGCGCCGCCGCATCGCTACGCTTGGCCCCTGGCTGGCGCTGGCCGCGTTTGCGCTCACCGCTGCGCCGCAAGTGCTGTGGCTTCTGCAGAACGACTTCGCACCCTTCGCTTACGCGGCGCGGCGCGCCAGCGGCGGCGAATGGTGGGCGCCGTTCGAGTTCCTCGCCGCGCTGGCGCTCGATCACCTGCCGATGCTGCTGCTGCTCGCATGCGCTGGCTGGTTCGGGGCAAACGCCGCCAACGCGCCGGCGCCGCCCGATCAGCGCGCGCGCCGCTACCTGTTCCTGATGGGACTAGGTCCCGCGCTGCTCACCGCAGCGGTCGCGCTGATCACCGGGGCCGGCCTGCGCGCCTCATGGGGCGCGCCCATGCTGGCGCTCTCGGGGCTCATTGTGGCGGCGCTGATGAGCGCGAAGTTCAGCCCGGAGCGGCTGCACCGCATCGGAGTCGGCGCTGCGGTGTTGATCGTGGCGATCTCGGGCCTCTACTTCGCCCACATGCGCTATGGGGCGCTCATTACCGATCGCCCTTTACGCGGAAACTGGCCGCAGGGCGAGGTCAGCCGCCAACTCGAAAGCGCCTGGCTCAGCCAGACCAACGCGCCGCTGCGCATCGTCGCCGGCGACATCTGGACGGCGGGGCTCGTAGGCCTCAATGCGCGCAATCCGCCCTCGGTGCTGATCAATGGCGATTTCGACATCGCGCCGTGGGTGACCCGCCAGGACGTGCGCAGCGATGGCGTGCTGCTGGTGTGGCGCAACGACGAGCGCCCGCCGGCGGCGCTGCGGGCGCTGGCGCAGGGCCTGGACGTGAAGCAGGTGGCGATCCGCTATCCGCACTTCCCCGACGCCGCGCCGATCACCCTCAATTACGCGATCATTCCGCCGCAGCCTTCGCCATAGCGGCATCGGTGCGCTCGATCCGCGCCACGTACTCGAGCGCCCGTTCGCGCACCTTGAGCGGCGTGTCGACGCGGCCCAGGCTGGAAACGATGAGCGTGATCATCGTGAACAGACCTGTCTGCAGGAAGAGCGACAGCGCAAAGCCGGTGACGATGGTCACCCATCCAGGCGTCGCAAAGCCCAGCACCTTCATGGCGAAGGCGGCGATCACCACCACCAGCACCAGCGCCGCCATCGCCACCAGCGCCAGCGCCATGCGCGTCAGCACCAGGTCGGCGAACACCATCACCGCGCGCATCCCGTGCAGCACCAGGCTGGGAAAGTTCATCTTCGACGTGCCGGCGTAACGTTTGCCGCGATTGGTGGGCACGTCGGCGCGGCGGAGCCTGGCCTTCACTACCGCGGCGGCGACGTGGGTGGAGCTCTCGTACATGCCCGACAGCCGCTCCAGCGCCAGCGGCGACAGCGCCATGAAGTTGCCGAAGCGCAGGGTCTGACCGGTGGCGACCTTAAACAGCCGCTTGTAGACGGCGTAGAACGACTTGAACGCCAATGTCTCGGAGCGCTTGGCGCGTTCGGCCGCCGCGACGTCCACGTCGGGTGCGGCTGCGGCGCGCAGCAGGCCGGGGATGCTCTCCGGCGTATCCTCGCCGTCTGAATCCATGACGATGCAGGCGCTTAAGTCGCCTAACTGGACGGCGCGCGCGAGGCCAATAGAGATCGCGCCCTGGTGGCCGACATTGCGGGCCAGGCGCAAAATCTCGCCATCGAGGCCGGCCTCGGCGATCGCCGACAAGGCCGGGGGATCACTCAGCGAGCCGTCGTCGACGGCAACGAGATAAAGCCGCGCGCCGGCGTCGCGCTGCGCAGCCGCCAGCCGCCGGCAAAGCTCGGCGAAGCTCGTTTGATCCTCATATACCGGAGTGACGACAGCGACGACCGACATGGCGCAGTGCTAGGGCCCGCACTCGCACGCCGCAAGCGGCGGGGACGCGGCGGAAATGGTCGGAGTAGCAAGATTCGAACTTACGACC
>CAZNTI010000110.1:0-6560 GCA_964575885.1 uncultured Terricaulis sp. | reverse complement strand
GGCGCGCTGCAGGGCAGCGTCGCGCTGGAGGAACGGCGCGGAGAAGGCGCACGGCTGACGCTGGAGGCTGGCGAACGCGGCTACGCACGCGCAGCCGCGTTCGGCGAAGCTGGAGACGGCGCTTTCTCGCTGATGCTTGCCGCAAGCGCCGAGCACAGCGACGGCTGGATTCCCGTCCGCGACGGCCGCGGCGACGCTGACGTTGCGCTCGCTTACGATGCAGCGAGCGGAGTTGCGCGACTGCAGAGCCGGCGCGGCGACACCGTGGTCTCGCTGCGCCTTGCCGGCCATAGCGAAAGCAAAAGCGCGGGTCTCGTCGGCGCGGACTCCACCGCCAGCGGATCAAGCCTGGCGCTGGCGCTGGCCGATCCGCACGGAAGCTTCGGCTGGCGCGTGCAGGCGTGGGCGGCAGGCTCCGATCTCGCCAACACCTCGGTCGCCACCGCGCCCGACCGCAACACGACGACGCCCGCAAACGATCAGTATGAAACTCCAGCGCTGGGTTGGGGCGCCAATGCGGCGCTGCGCTGGAGCGGCGAACAAGGTGGGGTCGAACTGGGCGCCGACGTCCGCGGCGCCGACGGCGAAACCCGCGAGCGCTTCCGCTACATCGGCGCCGCCTTCACGCGCGGACGCGTCGCCGGCGGCGCTACCTTCATCGCAGGCGCCTACCTCGAGGCGTGGCGCGAACGCGGCCCCTGGCTGTTCGCCGGCGGCGCCCGGCTGGATCAATGGCGCAGCTTCGACGCCGCACGCCGCGAGCGTGATCTCGACACCGGCGCGGTGACGCTGAACGCCGCCTCCGACGACAACGACGTGCTGACGCCGACCGCAAGGCTGGGGGCGCGCCGCCAGCTCTCCGAGGCGCTTGCGCTTCGCGGCGCGCTTTACACGGGGTTTCGCCCGCCGACGCTCAACGAGCTGCATCGTCCCTTTCGAGTGGGCAACGACGTCACCGAGGCGAACGCAGCGCTGAACCCCGAGCGTCTGGTCGGCGCAGATATCGCGCTCGAATACGAGACCAGTGCGGCGGCGTGGCGCGTCGGCGTGTTTGCAACCGAACTCGATGACGCCATCGCCAACGTGACGCTGGGTTTCGGGCCGGGCACGTTTCCACCCGGCGTGTTCGTGCCTGCCGGCGGCGCCTACCGGCAGCGCCAGAATGTCGGGCGCATCGACGCCTGGGGCGTCGAGGCTGACGCGCGCGGCGACATCGGCGGCGCGCTCACCTGGCGCGCGGCGCTCAACTACACCGACGCTGTGGTGCGCGCGGGCGCGCTCGACGGCCTTGCCCCGGCGCAGGCGCCAGCCTGGAGCGCCACCGCCGGGCTCGACTGGCGCGTCGCGTCCGCCACCCTGCTCTCGCTGCGGCTGAGCTACGAAAGCGCACGCTTCGAGGACGATCTGAACAGCCGCGAACTGGGGCCGGCGCTGACGGCGGAGCTTGCCGCAGAGCAGCGGCTCACCCCCCACGCTTTGCTGTTTTTGGCGCTCGACAACGCCTTCGACGAGGCCGTGGAAACCGCCGAAACCGGCGCTGGCGTCGAAAGTTTCGCTGCGCCGCGCACCCTGCGCATCGGCCTGCGGCTGCAGGCGCCGTAGAGACGCCTTTCTTCGAGCGCCGCAATCGCTATCTTAAGCGTAACGGGAGATACTCATGTTTTGGTTCTGGTTCTGGGTACTGGTGGCGGTGGGCGGGATCGTCGGGCTGTCGGTGCTGATCGGTAACGCGCTGAACAATCGCGGGCGCCAGCGCCGGGCGCCGCAGCGCGACGATGTCAATGCGCTGCGGGCTTCGGGCGCTTTGCGCCACCGCAAGTCGAACAACTGACCATGGCGGAAGCGCGTCGCGCCGAGCTGCCCGCCGACAAGGCCGCGCGCTACGCCGCGCTGCGCGCCGAGATCGCCGCAGTGGTCGCAGGCGAGCCCGATCGCGTTGCACGCTACGCCAGCGCCGCCTCCATGCTCGCCACCGCCTTCGCAGAACGTTTCTTTTGGACCGGCTTCTATCTTGTCGATCCCGCTAAAGGCGATGAACTGGTCGTCGGGCCCTATCAGGGGACGCTTGGTTGTCTGCGCATTCCGTTCGGCAAGGGCGTCTGCGGAACCGCCGCCGCCGCACGCCAAACGGTGATCGTGGCGGATGTGCATGCGTTTCCGGGCCACATCGCCTGCGACAGCCGATCCAATTCCGAAATCGTCGTGCCGGTGATCGATGCGCAGGGCTCGCATGCGGCGGTGCTGGATATCGATTCCACCGCCTTCGACGCGTTCGACGCCGTCGATCAGGCAGGCCTTGAAGCCATCTGCGCTGATCTGCTCACCACAGCTTAGGCCAACCGAGACGGGTCGCCGCGGCCCGCACGATGTGGGCCGCCTCCGCCAGCTTGCATCCGCGGCCGCTTTCTGGCGCATCAACACACCAGCAGCGCCCCGGGGCGGACCAACGAGGAGACGTAAGATGAGGAAAATGGCTATTCTGGCGCTGGCGGCGGCCGGCGTCGCGACCGCGGCGCAGGCCGAACCGCGCCCTCTTTCAGGCTTCACCCGGGTCTCGGCGGAAAGCGGCATCGAAGTGCAGATCGCGGTCGGCCCGAACTTCAGCGTCGACGTGAGCGGGCGCGACGCCGACCGGATCGCCACGCGCGTTTCAGGCGGCGTCCTGCATATCGAGCCGCAGAGCCGCCTGGGATGGGGCCGCCGCGAGGCGCTGGTGCGCATAAGCATGCCGCGCATTGAGGGACTTGAGGCCTCTTCGGGCGCGCGGGTGCGCGCGCAAGGGCTGAACGGCGCAGATGTCATCATGCAGGCGTCGTCCGGGGCCCAGCTCAGCGCCGCGGGCCGCTGCGGCGTGATCGGCGCGGACGCCTCCAGCGGGGCCAATCTGGACGCCAGCGCCCTGGCCTGCGAAGCCGGAACCGTTGAAGCTTCGTCCGGCGCACGGACATCGGTGAACGTCGACGGTCGGCTCAACGTTGAGGCGTCGAGCGGGGGCAATGTCTACGTTTCGGGCACGCCGGAAATGGGCGACATCTCGCTGTCCTCCGGAGGCGCGCTGCATCGGCGCTAGAGCGACGGACCTTCGTTTGTGTCCTGAGGCTCTAACACGCACCGCCGGAGAAAGCGGCTTCAATCGAGGCAGGCGACCCTCTAAGACTTGCGCGCTCGACAACATCCGGGGCGCAATGTGAACACGCATCAAACCGGCCTCCTGCTCGGCCAGATAGCCCTTGAAGCCACCGAAGCCGCAGCCGTCGCCAGCGCCCGCCTGCGCGGTTTCGGGCGCAAGAACGACGCCGACCAGGCGGCGGTCGACGCCATGCGCCGCGCCTTCCAGGACGCGCCTTTCAGCGGCCGTGTCGTCATCGGCGAAGGCGAGATCGATGAAGCGCCGATGCTTTACATCGGCGAGCAACTGGGCGCTGGCGGGCTCGCGGTCGACATCGCCGTCGATCCCCTGGAGGGCACCAAACTTTGCGCTCAGGACGCGCCCAACGCCATGACGGTGGTGGCGCTCGCACGCGCTGGCGGTCTGCTGCATGCGCCCGACATGTACATGCACAAACTGGCGATCGGCCCGGGCTATCCCGCCGGCCTGATCGATCTCGACCTCTCGCCGACCGAAAACGTCAACCGCCTGGCGGAGGCCAAGGGCGTGCCCGTCAGCGATATCCGCGCCTGCCTGCTCGACCGCGACCGCCACACCGCGATCGTGGAGGAGTTGCGCAGAGCGGGCGCCGGCATCCGCCTCATTCCTGATGGCGACGTGGCCGGCGTGTTCTGGACCACCGAAACCGAGCGTTCCGGCATCGACATCTATTTCGGCGCTGGCGGCGCTCCCGAAGGCGTGCTTGCGGCGGCGGCGATCCGCTGCGCCGGCGGACAGATGCAGGCGCGCCTTGCGCCTGAAAACGACCAGGAGATCGCCCGCGCGCAGAGCATGGGCCGCGACGTGCGCGCCAAATTGACGCTCGACGACATGGTGCCGGGCGATGTCGTGTTCGCCGCATCCGGCGTCACCCAGGGCTCGATGCTGGACGGCGTGCACTTCCTGCGCGACGGCGCGCACGTCGACACCCTGGTTTGGGACAGTTTCAACGCGCGCAAGGTGCGGGTGCGCACCATCCGCCCCGTCTAGCCGAGCTTACGGATCGCGCGGGGCGAGGCTGTTCTCAAACAGCGTCGCCGGCGCGGTGTCCTCTTCGGGGACGGCTGCGCGCTCTGCGGCGGGCGTCGCGGTCGCCGCAGCGGCGGGCGCAACCACCGGTCGCCGGGCGAAGGCGCTTAGTCCCGGAACGCTTGCTGCGCCCTCGAACACGTCCATCTCTGCGCCTTCGAACGCAGCTCCTACCGGCTCGACCCGACCGCCCAGGCAGGCGCCGAGAAAATGCTCGACGATCGCGTAGTACGCGAGGCGGTTCGGCGCGTAGCCCAGCGAGCGGCCTTCGTTGGGAAAGCTGACATAGGTTATCGGCGCGCCGCGCATGCGCAGGCCCTGCGCGAATTGATCGGCGTCGGCGCGCGGCGCGCGCGCGTCGCGACCGCCAATGGCGATGAGCGTGGGCTGGCGCACGTCACGCGCGCGCGCCAGCAGCGAGGCCTGGCGCTGGACCGCTGTATCGCCGACGCGGAGACTGAATTCCTCGCGCTGCGCCGGCGGCGCCGCTGCAAGCCACGCCTGCAAGGTGAGCGGGGCCCCGAAACTCGCCGCGCAGCGGAAGCGCTCTGGCGCGAACGCGAGCCCCGCAAGCGCAGCGTAGCCGCCAAAGCCGTTGCCGAGGATCGCCACGCGGTCAGGCTGGGCCACGCCATTTTCGATCGCCCATTGCACCGCGTCGGCGAGATCTTCCTGGATGCGGGCGCTCCATTGGCCGTTGCCGGCGTTGAGGAAGGCTTTGCCGAAGCCCGCCGAACCGCGGAAGTTGACGCTGAGCGCCGCATAGCCGCGATTGGCCAGCCATTGGTGCGCCGGATCGAAATCGTAGGAATCGCGCGCCCATGGCGGATCGTGCGGCGTCAGCACCAGCGGCACCGGCGCTTCGGGACGGCCGTCGCCGTCGGCGTCCGACCCGATCGGCAGGGTCAGATACGAGACCAGCGTGAGACCGTCGCGCGCTTCGATTTCGATCGGCGTCATCGGCTGCAGCGGCGCCTGGTCGAGGTTCGGCCGATGCCGGAACAGCAACGACACCCGCCGCCCGTCGCGGTCGGTGCGATCGTAGAGATGCGTGCGCGCCGCCGTCGTCGGCGCAGCTTCCACAACGATCCAGCGACCATCGTCGGCGCTGCGCGACACCACGTTGAACTCGCCCGCAAGCTGGCGGTCGAGAAATTCAAGGTCGGCCTGCGCGTCGGGATCGAGCGCGCGCCACTCGCGGCGCAGATACTCGGTGGCGAACGCCTCCGGCGCGTTGGTGGCGGGATCGAGCCACACATCGACGACATCGGCGCGCGCACTTTCGCCGAGCACAGTTTTGGCGCCGGTGGCGGCGTTCACGCGCACCAAAGCGGTGCGGTCGCGTCCGGTGGAATCGAGCATCAGAAAGTTGGCGCCGTCGGCTTCAAACGCGATGGTCTGCGACGACATCGCGTCCTCGAACGCAATGGTAAGCAGCGGACGCCAGCCTTGCGGCGTACGCGTGAAGATCTCGGCGCCGCCGTCCTCACGCGGACGCACCCCGAGCCGCACGTTGTTCTGCCGGTCAAGCACGAAGCGCGCGAAACTGCCGGTGTTGCGCTCGATGATCGTGCGCGCCCCGGACTGGATGTCGACGCGCACCAGATCCGGCCAGATCACCCCGCGCGCCGCCAGCTGCACGACGACGCCGCCGGGATCGCCGGCGATCAGGCTGACGATCTCGGCGCGGGTATCAGCAGGCGTAAGCGCCCGCGGCTCGCCGCCATCGGCGTTGACCACGTAAAGCCTTCCGCGCTCGGCGCCATCGTCCTGGAGATAAAGCAGCCGCAGCCCATCCGGACTCCAGACAAAGCGGCGGATGCCGCGCTCGCGCTCGTCGGTCAGCGGGCGCGACTCGCCCATAGCATCCACCGAAAGCACCCAAAGGTTCATGACGCCGTCGCGAGGCGCCAAGAACGCCACCCGGTCGCCGCGAGGTGAGATCTGGCCGCCCTCGCGGGCGGGATCGCCGAACAGGTCGGCGCGCGCCACCGTCGGCGCCGGCGTCGCTGGGACAGGCGTCGGGGCGGGCGCGCCTTCGCGCCCGCACGCCGCAAGCGTCCCTAGGAGCCATAGAGCGCTCGTCGCCCTGGCCCAGTCAGTGATCGATCTCGCTCCCACACCCGAACCTTACAGGGCCGTCATCAGCCGGCCAACACTCATCGCTGTCATGGAGTTCACCTTTGCGGCGGCCATGCGGCGCGATCTGCATTCAGGGCGCCCGGCCGCGCCGCATTTGCCTGCCTGGCGACCTTTTGACACGCGCGGCCACGCCGATTATCCCAGCGCCACTTTGGTTAAACCGACTCAGTCCCCCGCCGCCACCGGCGCGCTTGTGCTCGCCGACGGCGCGGTTTTTCTTGGCGAAGGCGTCGGCGCCGTC